>JALOSN010000162.1 GCA_025458415.1 Hydrogenophaga sp. | reverse complement strand
CGCACATTTCATTTCGCCCTGAGGACGTCCGAACAGGCCCGTGCCTCCCTTCTCGACAAAAGCCGACATGGCCTGCCAGGTGGCAGCCGCGGCCTGCGGGCTGTGGTAGATGCTGCCCAGGCCACTCTGGCCGATGCGAGCGGTGTCCATGCCTTCGATGGCGTTGTAGTTCAACTCCAGTCCGGTGGCCACGATGAGGTAGTCGTAGGGCAGGGTGCGACCGCCTGCAGTCACCACCTTGTTGCCCACCGGGTCGATCTCGGCCACCGCCTCATTGACCCACTCGACGCCGCGAGGAACGTAGTCGCGTGTCTGGGAGACCACGTAGTCTTGCGGCTTGATACCCGCCGCGACCAGGGTGAACCCGGGCTGGTACCAATGCTCCTTGCGCCCATCGATGACGGTGATGGTGGCGCCATCCAGGGCCATGGCCAGGCGTGAAGCGGCGGTCAGACCGGCGGCACCTCCACCGGCGATCACGATTTTTGCCTGGGACTTGACCGGGCTGGCCGCACGGGCCTTGGGTGCCGTGAGCGCTCCGGCCGCTGCGCCGGCCAGCGGAAAGGCGCCCAACCCGGCCAGAAAGCGCCGCCGGGCTGCGTCGGCCGGGGCAGTGGCAGGTATTGCAAGTTTCATCTCGGTCTCCTCTTGGGTCATCAGGTCGGGCGAATGCGATGTATACCCCATGGGGTAGTCAGATGATGAACCTGTGTGGTCTCGAATGCCTTGAGATTTGTCAAGGTTCGGTGCCTTCGATGGCCGGGACCGATGCCGTCGACGTGTGAAACGGCTGTTTTCACAAATACCTGGGGGGGTAAGATGGCGCCTATGCGTCAACCACCCGGAGTCCTGATGAGCACCGAGAACACCACCGTCACCCTCACCCGCCAGTCCGGCTACCGTTTCCTGGTCGACTTCGGTGAACGATTGCCACAGCTGCTGGCCGATGAACCGGCGCCGCTGGGCGAGGGCAGCGGCCCGGCGCCCAACCACCTGTTGCTGGCGGCCGTGGCCAACTGCCTTGGCGCCAGCCTGCTGTTTGCCCTGCAGAAGTTCAAGCAGGACCCGGGCGAACTCAAGGCCACGGCGGTCGCCGAACTCGGCCGCAACGAAGCCAGGCGGCTGCGTCTTCAGGGCATCCGTGTTCAGCTTGAGCTGGGACGGCCGGCAGCCGATCTGGAACACCTGGACCGGGTGCTGTCCCAGTTCGAAGACTTCTGTACCGTCTCCATGAGCGTGCGACAGGGCATCGACATCCGGGTGACGGTGCAGGACAGCACCGGCGCTGTGATCAAGGGTTGAACTCGGCTGACCCGATTCCGGTCAGCCCAGCCTGGGCCACCAGGCCCCGGCCATCTTCATGCCCATGGCGGTCAGGGCCAGGGAGCCGAACAGGTGCAGTGCGGCGTTGCCCGCAGCCAGCAGCATGCGCCCTTGCTGCAGCATGGCCACCACCTCCACCGAGAAGGTGGAAAAAGTGGTCAGCGCGCCGAGGAAACCGGTGACCAGCGCCAGCCGCCAGGCCGGGTCCAGTTGCGTCTGGCTCTGGAAGAACACCACCGCCACGCCCACCAGCCAGGCCCCCACCCAGTTGGCCGCCAGCGTTCCCCATGGCAGCAAGGCCGTCGGCTGGTTCAGCCACAAGCCCAGCTGCCAACGGGCCAGGGCACCGGCACTGGCGCCGATGCAGATGGCAATGGCGGTGAGCATGAACGGTCCTGGTCAGCTGGCTCAGAAGGGGGGGCTATCCTCTGCACCCGAATCCCCCGCGGCGACCAGTTCTGCGCGGGCCGCACGGGTGGGGTCGAGGGTCTGGCCCACAGGCCGCGAACCGGATGCTCGCGCCACGGGATTGGCCGCCGCCGATTGCCCCGCCGCCGTCATCACGTCGGGTGACAGTTCGCCGCCGAGGGCTTCGATGAGTGCCGGTATGAGCTGTCGCAATTCACCGGTGGTCAGGGCGACATCGGTGTCAAAGGCGTCCTCGCCCTCGGCGCGGCCCCGCTCGTCAAACACGCCTTCCAGAAAGCCGATCTTCTTCAGTTGCATCGACTCGGTCAGGACGAAGCCCACACGCCCCTCCCAACTCATGGCCAACCGCGTCGGCAGCTTGCCTTCGCTGATGTGTTTGCGCACCTCATCGTTGAGCAGGTGGTGCCGCGTGAACCGGACCACCGACTTCTCTTCGTCATGGGATTTCAGTTCGCATTCGCGCTCAACCGAAAGGCCTGCCGGCCACTCGTCGTTGGATTCGGCCATCAGCCACTGGGTCATGGCGGTCTGCGGCGTCATGGCGGTGTTCAGCAGGGCCATGGCCAGTCCGTCAAAGGCGCGCACCAGGGCGGTCACCACCTCGTCGTTCTTGCCCTGGCTGCCGGCATCCGTCACCAGCCAGCCGTTGGCCAGGTCGATCCAGACCCAGACATGGCTCTGGCGCTCGAAGGCCTGTGGAAGCAGAGACAGCAGGGCATCTTCGCGCAGCGCCTTGGTTTCCTTCTTGCCCGGCTTGCGGCCGGTGGTCGCTTCGATATGGTTGGCCGCTTCCTGGGCCTTCTTTCGGACCACCGAGCCGGGCACCGTCTTGCTCTCGATCTGCAGTCGCAGGATGCGCTGGCCATCGACCGACTCCACCAGTGCCCCGTGTCCCTGTCCGCGGGGCTCTACCCAGCCCACCGACTTGTCCTGGGTGGCTCCGCAGGGCACGAAGCGACCCGCGTCGAGGGCGGCTTCCATGGCATCCAGTGTCGGGTTCCACTCCGGGGGCAGTCGGTAAAGCGTCAGGTTCTTGAACATGAACCGAGTGTATCGGGTTCACCCTGACCGATTCCTGATCATGCGCTAGCATGCACCCATGGGCGGGCCGGTCCCGTGCATCCGTTTGTGTTGGCGAGGTGACTTCATGAGCTTTCTGCTGCCGGGCCTGCCGGGGGGCGCTTGACCCAGCGGTCGTTTGCCGTGATCGGTGCCGGCATGGTCGGCGTTTGCTGTGCCCTGGAACTGCAGGCCAGGGGCCACCGTGTCACCCTTTTCGAACGCGGTGAACCCGGTGGTGAAACCTCATCGGGCAACGCCGGGGTGGCGGCGCGCAGTTCGCTGGTGCCACTGAACCATCCCGGTCTGTGGCAGGCGCTGCCGTCGTTGCTGGGCAACCGCAGTGGCGCCTTGCGCTACAGCCCGGCCTATGCGCTTCGCCGGGTAGCCCGTCTCGCAGGTTTTCTGGGGCAGGCGCGCCAGCGACCGTTCGAGCAAACGACCAAGGCACTGGATGCGCTGATTGTCCACTCGCGGCAGCGTCACCGCCACTGGGCGTCCGAGGCCCGTGCGCAGCACCTGTGGCGTCACGACGGCTGGCTTTACCTCTACCGCTCCCGGCAGGCTTATGAGGCCGCCCGCAGCATCCGGGAGACCTGGTCGGGCTTTGGCGTGGCGCACGAAACGCTGGACGCGCACGCATTGCGCTCGGTCGAGCCCGGGCTCGGTTCGGGCTACCCGCTGGCCGTCTGGGTGCGCGATGCCGACTCGGCCAGTGACCCGCGCCGGGTGGTTCAGGCCTATGCCGCTCTGTTTGTCAACAACGGGGGTCGTTTGCTTCAGGCTGCGGTGCAGCAGCTGACGCAGGCCTCAGGGCAGGGCTGGCTGGTGCACTCGGCAGGGCGCCCCGCCGAAGCTGTCGACGAGGTGGTGGTGGCGCTGGGACCCTGGTCGCCTGCGTTGTTGGGCGAGCTGGGCCTGAAGGTGCCCATGCTCTATGAACGCGGCTACCACATGCACTACGGCTGGAACGGCGTGCAGCCCCTGGTGCGCCCGGTGTACGACACCGGCGCCGCGTGTGTGCTCGCACCCATGGGGCGTGGCCTGCGACTGAGCACGGGGGTGGAGCTGAACGATCTGGACGCTCCCGCCTCTTCGGCCCAGCTGGACATGGCCGAGCGCGCGGTTCGAACCTGCCTGCCGCTGGGTGCAAGGCTGGATACCCAGGCATGGACGGGAGCCCGTCCGACCCTGCCCGACAGCCGGCCCGCCATCGGAGCCTCAAGCCGGCTGCCTGGCCTGTGGTTGGCACTGGGTCACCAGCATATCGGCTTCAGCACCGGCCCAGGCACGGCCGCCTTGCTGGGCAGCCTGGTCGACAGGCAGCCGACGCCCTTTGATCCGCGACCTTTCGCGCCTGGCCGTTTCAGACTGTGACGATGGTCTGCCTCACATGCGTGAGGGCAGCCAAAGTGCGATCTGAGGAAAGGCATACAGCAGCGTCAGCGCCAGGGCCATCAGGAAGAAATAGGGTGCACAGACCCGAGCTATCCAGGTGATCTCGCGCCGCGTCATGCCCTGCAGGACGAAGAGGTTGAAACCCACGGGCGGTGTGATCTGGGCCATCTCCACCACGATCACCACAAAGATGCCGAACCAGATCAGGTCGATACCG
>JALOSN010000161.1 GCA_025458415.1 Hydrogenophaga sp. | reverse complement strand
CGCCGGTGGCATGCGGTTCACCCAGGGCTACGCCAACTCGCCGGTGTGCTCGCCCACGCGCTTTGCGCTCATGAGCATGCGTTACCAGTACCGCCTGCGTGGTGCGCTGGAGGAGCCCATCAACAGCCGCAGCAAGGGCAGCGACACCCTGGGCCTGCCGCCGCACATCCCCACCCTGCCCTCGCTGCTGCACCAGGCGGGCTACCGCACCGGGCTGGTCGGCAAATGGCACCTGGGCTATCCGCCGCACTTCGGTCCGCTGCGATCGGGCTACGACGAGTTCTTCGGCATCATGGCCGGCGGTGTGGATTACTTCACCCACTGCTCGTCCACCGGCGACCACGACCTCTACTTGGGTGAAGAAACACACAAGGAGGTGGGCTACCTCACCGACGTGTTCTCGCAGCGCGCGGTGGACTACGTGAACCGGCATGCCGACGATGCCAAGGCCGGCAAGCCCTTCTTCCTGAGCCTGCACTACACCGCACCGCACTGGCCGTGGGAAACGCGCGACGACGCGCACATTGCACCCGAGCTGGCGAAGAACCTGTTCCACCTGGACGGCGGCAACATCCACAGCTACCGCAGGATGATCCACCACATGGACGAGGGCATCGGCCAGCTCATGGCGGCGCTGCGTGCCCATGGTCTGGACCAGGACACGCTCGTGGTCTTCACCAGCGACAACGGCGGTGAGCGCTTCAGCGACAACTGGCCGCTGGTGGGCGGCAAGATGGACCTGACCGAGGGCGGCATCCGCGTGCCCTGGATCGCGCACTGGCCAGCTGTCATTGCCCCGGGCACCACCAGCCTGCAACACTGCATGACCATGGACTGGTCGGCCACCCTGCTGCACCTGGGTGGCGGCCATGCCCACCCGGACTACCCGCCGGATGGCGTCGACCTGCGGCCCGTGCTGCAAGACGCCACACACTCCTTTGAGCGACCCATGTACTGGCGCATGAAGCACCGGGGCCAGCGGGCGCTGCGCATGGGCGACTGGAAGTACCTCATGGTCGATGGCCATGAATACCTGTTCAACATCCCGGCAGACGAACGCGAACGTGCCAACCAGGCCCGACGCGAGCCACAGCGCCTGGAGTCCCTGCGCCAGGCGTGGCTGCACTGGAACAGCACCATGCCGGCCATCCCTGACGATGCCACAGTGAGCCTGGGCTTCTCGGTCAAGGACATGCCCCAGCGCTGAATCTTCGCGCCCACAACACGGCGCGCATCGAAGAACAAACCGCCCCCTGGGGGGCGGCTGTCGAAGGAGCCGGCAGGCAGCCCGGCTCAGAACGTCAGGTTCAGCTGCAGGATGGCCGTGGTGCCGCTGACCTCGTTGCCCACGATCAGCAAAGGCTTGCCGTTGGGCGACTGTTTGGCAGGCACGAACAGCAGACCCTCGGGACCCAGGTCGCCGATGGCCGACAGTTGTCCGGCCGCGGCGGCGTCCTCGGGATCCGTCAACCAGTCATCGCGGGTGTTGAGGTAGTCCACCCGGAACGGCGAACGGGGGTTGGTGATGTCGTACACCAGCACGCCGCCCATGCGCTCCAGCCCGATGAAGGCGAAGGTCCGGGCGCCGATGGTGCCCACGGCGATGCCCTCGGGCTCGGGTCCCTTGGCGTCGCTGCGGCTGTCCTTGGCATTGCCTTCGTTGTGGCCGCTGTTGAAGAAATCCGCACAGGGGATGTTGCGGGCGCTGCCCAGACGGCAGTCGTCGCTGGCCAGGAAACGCTCGATCTCGGCCCCGGAGTCCCAGACCAGCGCGCCGTCCTCGCTCCAGATGCTGAACGAGCGGGCCCCATAGCTGAACAGCCGGTCGTACATCAGGCGGTTGCCGCTCGGGTCCGGCAGACCGGCGCTGGAGAACAGCATGGGCGAGCCATCGGGGTTGGTGCGGTAGCCCATGGTCCAGCTGATGTTCAGACGACCCAGCTGGGCATCGTCGCGGCAGGCACCGGGGTTGCCAGCGACGGCGCCACAGTAGCCGAAGACCTCGGGGTTGAGCAGGCCGCCGGCGGCCAGGGCGTTCAACTGGGGCGGCAGGTCGTCACCGGCACGGCCAGCCCAGCCGTTGCGGTTGATGAGGTGCTTGGCGCGGAACTCCTCCACGAAGCCCTGGCTGGCATCGCCAGCCCAGTAAGCGTCGTTGTCTTCGCCCCAGGCACGCGCATCGCCTTCGTTGGCGGTCACCAGGTAGGTCCTGCCCTTGACCTTGTACGAGGCCATCGCATCCGGCTGGTACATGCCGATCACACCCGGCCAGGTGCGGATGTTGATGGTCCGGCCGTCGGTGTCCGACACGTCCAGTTCATTGCCAGCCTGGCCGTGGTCTTTCGACCCCAGAGGCAGCAGGGCACTGACCTTCGCCGCCCGGATGTCGACCCTGGCCAGGGCATTGTTCTCCTGCAGCGTGACCCAGGCCGTCTTGCCGTCGTCCGAGACGGTGATGTACTCGGGCTCCAGGTCCTGAGCGGCGCTGGCGCGCGGCCCGTAGATGCGCACGCCCTTCGACCGCAGCAGGGCTTCCTGGCCATTGAAGGCCCGGAAGTCGGCCGTGCGCACCGACATGCGGGCGGGGTTCTTCACATCGATGACGCTGATGCTGCCCTCGGGATCGGTCTGGTAGTTGTCGCTGGGTTCGCCCTCGTTGGCCGTGAGCACCGTCTTGCCATTGGGCGTGAAGGTGACCATGTCCGGTTGCGCCCCCACTTCCACAGACCCCAGCAGGCGCAGGTCGCGGGCGCGGTACAGCGCCATGCGCCCGGGCTCGGTCTTCACCGGTGCTTCGATGGCCACAGCCACCAGTCCCTTGCTGACCGCGACGCTGTTGACCACCGACCCCGCCAGAACGGCGTCGGTGCCGATCTGGCCCACGAGCACCGGCGCGCCGGGGTCGCTCAGGTCGAGCACATCAACGGATCCAGAAAGGGCGTTGACCACAAACAGGCGCTGGCTGGCCGGATCGAAGGCCGGGATCTCGGCGGCACTGACCGCGTACTGGCCGGTCTCGAACACGCCGATCTTCTCCAGCTTGAGGCCGACCGGTGTGGATTTGGGAATGGCGGTCTGGCCGATGTCGTCCAGCTCCGTTTCACCACCACCACAGGCGGTGAGCAGCGAGGCGCCCACGAGGGCGGCACACAGCAGGCGCAAAGAGAGGGGACGGTGCAGGGGCAATGACATTTTCATGGGCGTGGTCGCTGGTGTGACGGGAACTTTGGTTATAAGAAACCAATGTGACCACTTCGTGAAACCCGGCGCCGCGACCGGCGCCCGCACCTGGCGACCCGTGGCGCAAGACAGGACCCCACCAGCCGTGCGGAATTTGCTGGTCTGGACTGGGGTTCTGGTATCCAATTCAGGTCATCCTGGCCTGGTGCCGCCGGTCGAGTGGCGGCCCCTCGGGCGCTCCCCATGATCACACTGACCACCTCCCGTCGCCGCTTCATCACCGGGGCCGCGGCCTGTCTGACCGCTGTTGCCCGGGCCCAGGCGCCAGACCGCTACCCCGACCATCCGGTCAGGGTGATCGTCCCGTTTGCACCCGGTGGGAGCGTCGACACGGTGGCCCGCCTGGTGTTGCAGGGTCTCGGAGAACGTCTGAAGCAGAGCTTCGTGATCGAGAACGTGGCCGGCGCCTCGGGCACCATCGGCACCCAGCGCGCCGCCCGGGCCACAGCCGACGGCCACACGCTGCTGTTCGCGGTGGCCAGCCCGATCAACGTCGCCCCGCTGGTCACACCTTCCATCGTGCGCTACGACGCGCTGCGTGATTTCGCGCCCGTGGCCACGGTGGCCAGCTCACCCTTCGTGCTCATCGGCAGTCCGAAGCTGCAGGCCGACAGCACCGCCGATGTGCTGGCCATGGCACGACGGGCCCCGGGCCAACTCCACTACGGCACCGACGGGCTTGGCACGTCCATGCACCTGACGGCCGAAATCGTCCAGCAGGCCGCGGATGTGACCATCCGGCACGTGCCCTTTCGCAACGGTCCGCAGGTGCTGACCGAGGTGGCGGCGGGCCGCATTGAACTGGCCGTCATGCCGCTGCCGCTGGCCCAGCCCTTCATCGCTGACGGCAAGGTCAGGGCCTATGGTGTGACGACAGGCCGTCGCTGGCACCTGCTGCCCGACGTACCCGCCCTGGCCGAGACAGCGGAACTGAAGTCGGTCGACTTCGCATCCTGGTACGGCCTGCTGGCGCCGGCAGCCACACCATCGCCGGTGATCAGGCAACTGGCGGACGCATTGGGTCAGCTGCTGCAAGAGCCCGGCATGCGCGAGCGGCTGCTCGTCTCGGGCCTGCAACCGCTGTTTGTCGAACGGGATGCCTTTGGCGCCCTGCTTCAACGCGAGCGCGACACCCTCGCCGCTGCCGTCAGGGCCGCGGCCATCCAGCCCGAGTAAGTTCGCAGCGGCACGC
>JALOSN010000160.1 GCA_025458415.1 Hydrogenophaga sp. | reverse complement strand
CGGCATCACGCCGGATTTCATCGTCGTGGATGGCGCCGAGGGGGGCACAGGGGCGGCGCCACTGGAGTTCACCGACCACGTGGGCGCCCCGTTGCAGGAGGGCCTTCGGCTGGTGCACAACACGCTGGTCGGCGCCGGCCTGCGTGACCGCATCCGACTGGGCGCCTCAGGCAAGATCATCAGCGCGTTCGACATCGCCCGCGCCATGGCCCTGGGTGCCGACTGGTGCAACAGCGCAAGGGGCTTCATGTTTGCCCTGGGTTGCATCCAGGCACAGACCTGCCACACCGGCCAATGCCCGACCGGCGTGACGACCCAGGACCCGTTGCGGCAGCAGGCCCTGGTGGTACCCGACAAGGCCACACGCGTCTACCATTTCCACCAGCAAACCCTCAAGGCGCTGCAGGAGCTGGTGCAGGCGGCCGGGCTGCATCATCCGGGAGAGATCGGCGCCCACCACATCGTGCGACGGGTGAACGAAAACGAGGTGCGCTTGCTGGCCAACCTGCTGCCGGGCCTGGAACCCGGCGCCCTGCTCGGCGGGCGTGTGGACCATCTGCCGGCGGTGTTTTCCTATTACTGGCCCATGGCACAGGCCGACCGGTTCTCGCCCGGTCCGGCCATCTGATCGAGACGGCCACACGGCGGCCGCATCGACGGCAGTCTCATGTGGCGCCGGCGTCGTTCCGGATGCGCTCTTCCTGCAGAATCTGGCCCTCGGGACCGTAGCGGCGGCTGCGCAACAGCTCACCCCGATCCCCGTATTCGTCTTCACGGACGAGCCGCCCCTGTTCGTCAAAGCTGCGTTGCCACCCCCACAGGCGCCCGTTGCGTTCGGTGACGACGGCCAGTTTCGATCCGTCCGGGCGGAAGCTTTCACTGACCCGCCAGCGGTGGCGACCATCGCGCGCCATGTGCTGCAGAAGCTTGCGCTGTCCACCCGGATGCCATTGCTCAAGCCGCCGCTCCTCGCCGTCGACCCAGGTCAGCTCCTGGGTCAGCTGGCCGTCCTCGTTCCACTCCCGGGCCACCCCTTCGCGCCCTTGTGTGCCACCCGGATCCCGCTCCAGCAGGTCGGTCTCCGAACGGACCTGACCCGATGGGAAGTACACCCGCTTGATGCGCCGTCCGTCCTGGAGCGTTTCCGTGCGCACCAGCCGCCCCTGCGCATCCAGCACCGACTGATCGAGCAGCTGCCCGGCGCGGTAGCGGACAACCGACTGCAGCTGCCCAGGGGCCAGGTACAGACGTGTCTCGGATGCCTCACCGAGATGCCCGCATGGCTGGCGGTCATCGGGCAACAGGCTGGCCGGCGCACAACGCAGGGCTCGCAGGCTGCCGTCCTCGAGGAATTCCATCATCACCGGTTGCCGGCCGCCGGTGGCATAGGCCAGCTGACGCAAGCGCCCCTGCTCGTCGTACCAGCGCTGGGGCCCGATGGGCAGCCCTTCACGCCAGGCACCGCGCTGGCGGACCGTGCCCTGGCCGTCCACACACACCCGCTCGCCGCTGCGCCCCGACATGGCACGCGGCCCATCCCCGGCCAGCGCCTCGCCATCGAGCCGGCACTGCAACGCCACGCTGGCCTGTGCGGTCAACGGCAGCAACGCCACCAGGCACACCCACAGGCAGCGCAGCTTCGGCCAGCTCCACGCGGGCCGGCCGCCGCCGGCCGGCTCAGGTGGCGCTCGCAACGGTTCTGCCTGTTCCATGAACCTCACCCCAGGTCCGTGCCACCGTCACCCCCAGGCGCGACAGGCGCCGGGCCATGCGCAGCACCTGGCCGTCCTTGCTGATCAGGCAGGCACGGTGCTCGACCGCCAGGTCGATGAATTTCTGGTCATCAGGATCCTTGCAGACACAGCTGGCCCTGGGTGCCACCGGCACGGTGATCACCTGCCGGTCAAAAGCCTGCAACAGGGCCTCGGGCGTATTGCCCCGCTGCCGCAGGCGATCGGCGATGTGGGGATAGTCCAGCACCCGGGCCAGCTCCTCGCGCATCGCGGGCGTGGCATGCCAGCCCAGTTGCCCCTGCAGCAGGGCTGCCCGCAAAGCCGCGGTCTGCGGGTCGTTGAACAGGAACAGGTCCAGCACCACATTGGTGTCCAGCACCACCGCCTGCTCAGTGCGGTTCACGGTCCCCGTCCCCGGCCGCGGCAGGCAAAGCCCGGCGTGCCTGAATGTCGAACCGGAACAGACGGCACTCGATCGGTCCGTTCCACAGCGGGACACGCCGCGACTCCTTCATACGCATCTTGCCGGGCAGTTTCAGGTCCGGGGTCAGAAGCCAGGCCATCCAGCCGGCGTAGTGGCCCTTCCAGTGGGCTGCCAGCTGCTGGAAAAAATCGGCGTCATCATCCCCTTCGCTCATGTGCGCGCGCTCCCGTCCGACCCGTGAGCGGCCGGCTGCACGTTCCTCGGCACGTTGCCCGGCCACACCAGCCGCCGCGATGCGCTCGCCATAGGGTGGATTGAGCAGCAGCATGCCCGGGCGCGTCACCGGTGGCGGGCGCTGCAACGCATCGCCACCGCGCAGTTCGATGGCATGCGCCACACCCGCCCGCTCGGCATTGCGGCGGGCAAAGTCGACCATGCGAAACGACACATCGCTGCCGAAAACAATGGGAGGGTGGCCGGCGGGCCATTCGCGCTGCGCACGCTGCGCTTCCTCGCGAACCGACTGCCAGACGTGGGGCTGGAAGGGCAGCAGCTTTTCGAAGGCAAAACGCCGCAGTCCCCCGGCCGGCATGCGAAGGGCCATCTGGGCGGCCTCGATCACCAGGGTACCGCTGCCGCAGCAGGGGTCGACCAGCGGCATCACCTCGCCCAGCGAATCCGCCTGTGCACCGTTCCATCCGCTGGCCGCAATCATGGCCGCGGCCAGGGTTTCCTTGAGCGGCGCATCGCCGGTGTCTTCCCTCCAGCCGCGCTTGAACAAGGGCTCACCTGAGGTGTCGAGGTACAGGGTGAGGGCATCGGTGGTCAGGTGGGCATGGATGCGCACCTGCGGCCAGTGGGTATCCACACTGGGCCGCTCTCCGCGGCGCTCCCGAAAGCGATCGCAGATGGCGTCCTTGATGCGCAGGGCCGCAAAGTTCAGGCTCGTCAGGGGGCTGTGCTGCGCCGTCACCTCCACCTTGATGGTCTGCGCCGGGGTGAACCAGACCTCCCAGGCCACCGCGGACGCCGCACGGTACAGGTCCTGCTCGTTGCGGTAATCGCCATGCCAGAGCTGGATCATGACCCGCTGGGCCAGGCGCGAATGCAGGTTCAGCCGCAGCACGTCCCGCCAGTCCAGCACCACGCCGATTCCGGCACGCGCCTTGAATGCCGGCGCCTGGCCGGTGATGGCCTTGATCTCGGTGGCCAGGAAATCCTCGACACCGGCGCCGCAGGGAAGGTAGACCTTCAGGTCGTTCATGACATTCGGTCCGGGCTCAGCGCTTGCGCAGGTTGGCGGGCGCGATGCGCATCGCCTCGCGGTACTTGGCCACCGTGCGACGCGCGCACTCGATGCCCTGCTCCTTGAGCAGGTCGGACAGCTGGTTGTCGGACAGCGGACGCGACTGCTCCTCGGACGCGATGAACTGCCGCAACAGCGCCCGCACCGCGGTGCTGGACGCGTTGCCTCCGGTCTCCGTGCCAAGCGCCGAGCCGAAGAAGTACTTGAGCTCGTAGGTGCCGAAAGGCGTGGCCATGTACTTGGCCGTGGTCACGCGGCTGATGGTCGACTCGTGCAGGCCCAGTTCGTCGGCGATCTCGCGCAGCACCAGCGGTCGCATGGCCAGCTCGCCGTGCATGAAGAAATTGCGCTGCCGCTCGACGATCGCACTGGAGACCCGCAGGATGGTATCGAAGCGCTGCTGGATGTTCTTGATGAACCAGCGGGCTTCCTGCAGGCGCTGCTGCATGGCGGCGTGTCCGGCTTCGCCTTCGCGCCCGCCCCGTCCCTGGCGCACCGCACTGGCATAGACCTCATGCACCCGCAGACGTGGCATGACCTCGGGATTGAGCTGCACCTTGAACCCCCGACCGGCCCGCGTGACGATGACATCCGGAACGACCACATTGCGCTCCAGGTCGGCAAACCGCCGCCCTGGCTTGGGCTCCAGCCGCGCAATCAGGTCAAGTGCCTCCCGCAGGCGGTCGGTCTCCAGCCCGCACAAGGCCGCCAGCCGCTTGAGATCGCGCCTGGCCACCAGTTCGAGTGGTTGCTGACAGACCGCCAGCGCGGCCTGCGCCTGCGGGGTGTTGCGCAACTCCAGTATCTGCAGCCGCAGGCATTCGCCCAGGTCACGCGCGCCCACTCCGGCCGGTTCCAGGTGCTGCAGCCAGTGCAAGGCCGTGCCCAGGCGCTGCTCCAGCCCCTCCAGCAGTTCAGGGTCGGACAGGGCGGCTTCGGTCAACCCCTCCAGCCGCAGCCAGGCCAGGGCCAGGTC
>JALOSN010000159.1 GCA_025458415.1 Hydrogenophaga sp. | reverse complement strand
GGCCATTGCATCGAGCCCAGGCCACAGATGCCGTGACCCGAGGTACAGCCATTGCCCAGGCGCGCACCGTAGCCCACCAGCACGCCGCCCAGCAGCAGCATCCAGGGCGGGACTTCGGTCCGCAATGGCTCTCCATCGCCCAGCAGCCACCACCAGATGCCTGCGCCCAGCAACAGACCGGCGGCGTAGATCAGGCGCCATTGGCGCGAAGAGGTGAAGCGTTCCTGCTGGAAGAAGGGGCGTCTGACCACATAGGACCAGGTGCTGGAGAACACGGAGCTCATGCCGCCGACCAGGCCGGTCAGGATGAACAACAGGGCCACACCGGCGCCGATGCTCAGGCCGCCCAGCAGGTAGTGGCTCCAGCCCAGGGGAAAGAGGTTGAGGGTTTCGATCATGGGCCGGCATTATCCGACCCGTCGGAAAGCGGTGCCCACGGGTGGTCAAAAAGCGCCTGCCAGTCGGACAGACCGGGTGCCCCGCAGCCGTCGGCATGCGGGCGCTGACCCGGTGCACTCAGGCCGCTGTGCACCTGCACACGTTTGCCCGTGACCGGGTGCGTGAAGGCCAGCGACTGGGCGTGCAGCCACAGCCGCTGCATGCCCAACAGGCCCGCCCACCAGCGGTTCACGGGGCCCTTGCCATGGGTGGCATCGCCGATGATGGGGTGGGCCAGGTGCTTGAGGTGGCGCCGGATCTGGTGGCGACGGCCGGTCACGGGGTGGGCCTCGACCAGACAGGCTCGCATGGTGTCGAAGTGCGGATTGACCGAGCCCGGCATCGCCAGTCTGGCCAGAGGGATGAAGGCAGTCCGGGCCGCTTGTGGTGGGGCGTCGGCCGGCGCATCGTCGGGGCGCAGGGCATGGTCGATGGTGCACGCCCCGGCCAGCCAACCCCTGGTCATGGCCAGGTAAGTCTTGTCCACAGCGCCCTCGGCAAAAGCCTGACCCATGCCTCGGGCGGCTTCACTGTGCAAGGCCATCAGCAGCACGCCGCAGGTGCCGCGGTCCAGCCGGTGCACCGGCCAGACCGCCTGTCCGAGCTGGTCGCGCAGGGTCTGCAACACGAAGCGCGACGCGTGCGCATCCAGGCCCGTGCGGTGCACCAGCCAGCCGGCGGGTTTGTGGACCGCCACCAGATGCGGGTCGCGCCAAAGAATGGTCAGGGGCTGATTCATGACAGGCCAGCAGCTTAGCGCGGCCATCCATAATGCCGAGCCATATCCCATGAACCCAGTTGAAACGTCGATCCTGGAACAGTTGCGCAGCGGCGCGCTGGCCGGTGCCCGGCGCCTGGATCTGTCCGCCGCTGGTCTGGAGCAGCTGCCGCCGGAGGTGTTCGGCCTGGCCGACACGCTGGAGGTGCTCAGCCTCAATGGCAATCACCTGATGGCGCTGCCGCACGACCTCGGCCGGCTGCACCGGCTGCGCATCCTGTTCTGTTCGGACAACCCATTCGAGCGCCTGCCCGAGTCCCTGGGTGGCTGTGCTGCGCTGGACATGGTGGGCTTCAAGGCCTGCCGAATCACCGATGTGCCAGCCGAGTCCTTGCCGACGCGGCTGCGCTGGCTGATTCTCACCGACAACCACGTCGAGCGGTTGCCGCCAGCGCTTGGTGAACGGCCGCAGCTGCAAAAGCTGATGCTGGCCGGCAACCGGCTGGCGTCGCTGCCCGAGACGCTGGCCGGTGCCCACCGTCTCGAGTTGCTGCGCCTGTCGGCCAACCGGTTCAAGTCGCTGCCCCCCTGGCTGACCGAGCTGCCGGCCCTGGCCTGGCTGGCGCTGGCGGGCAACCCGCTCGGCTGGCGCACGGTGGATGCGCAGCCGCTTCCCGTTCGGCACTGGTCCGGTCTGCAGTTGGGTCCTTGCCTGGGCGAGGGCGCATCGGGCCGCATCTACCGTGCGGCGCCGGACGGCGAGGGCGGGGCTGCGCTCGCACTCAAACTGTTCAAGGGCGCGGTGACCAGCGACGGGCTGCCGCAGGACGAGATGCGGGCGCATCGGGTGGCCGGTGATCACCCGAACCTGTGTGGCCCGGTGGCCGAGCTGAGCGGCCACCCCGACGGAACCCACGGGCTGTTCATGCCCCTGCTGCCCCCCGAATGGCGTGCCCTGGCCGGTCCGCCCAGTTTCGAATCCTGCACCCGCGACGTGTATGCCCCGGGGCAGTCGTTTCCAGCCCATGCGGTTCGCGGCATCGCGGCCTCGCTGGCCAGCGCCCTGGCCTGTTTGCACCGGCGCGGCGTCCTGCATGGCGATTTCTATGCGCACAATGTGCTGCGCAACTCCGTCACCCAAGACGTCATGCTCAGCGACTTCGGTGCCGCCAGCCTGTTGCCGACGGATCGGGGCGATCTCTGCCGCCGCCTGTGTTCGACCGATGTGCGGGCCTGGGGCGTTCTGGTCGGCGAGCTGCTGGCACGCGTGTCGCCCATGGCAGCGGGCGCGGACGGACTCGATCCCTTGCGAAGCCTGGTGCGCGACTGCCTGCAGGTCAAACCATCGCTTCGGCCCAGTGCCGGCGACCTGTGCATGCACCTCTGATTCCTGGCCACCATGTGCACCAACTACACGCCCGCCACGCCGACCCACTTGCTGGCGATGGAAGGCATCGACTGGGCAGGATCCGTGCCACCGGACTGGCCAATCGAGACGTTTCCGGGTTATGACGCGCCGATTCTGTTGCCCGGACCACAGGGTCGAATGGTGCTGCAGACCGGCAGCTATGGCCTGATTCCCCGATGGTGCAAGGACCGACAGCAGGCCATGACCATCTCGCGCAGGACCTACAACGCCCGCAGCGAAACCGTGGCCGACAAGCCCAGCTACCGCCAGCCCTGGCGCGAAAGGCGTTGGGCGGTGGCACCCATGTTCGACTGCTTTGAACCCTGCTGGGAAACCGGCCGTGCCGTACGCTGGCGCATTCGGCTGGCCGACGCGCCGGTGTTCGGGGCTGCAGGCCTGCATGAGCGCTGGACCGACCCGCAGACTGGCGAGGTCTGTCACAGTTTCACCTTGCTGACCGTGAATGCCGACAGCCACCCCCTGATGGGACGCATGCACCGCCCGCAGGAGGAAAAGCGCATGCTGTTGCTGTTGTCTCCGCCGGCATGGTCACACTGGTTGCAGGCCGACTCTGAGCAGGCACGGGTGAACTTGCGGGCGGCGCTGGCCACCCCGCTGCTCGGCGAGCCTGCGCCCGTGCGGCCGGAGCCGCAGCAGTCGCTCGGCTTCTGACAGCGGTCAGGGTGCGGGCCCGCTGCCTTCGGCGTCCACCAGACGTCGCAGCAGCCATTTCAGCTGCTGTCCCTGTCCGGCCCCGATCTCGGACAGCACGCGGGCTTCATGGGCTCGGGCACGCTCCAGCAAGGGCGTGACCACGCGCAACCCCTCTTCGGTGAGCGTCACGGTTGTCCGCCGGCGATCCCGCGCGCCGGTGCGTCGATGGACCAGGCCTTGCCGCTCCATGCGCCCCAGCAGCTTGGTCAGCGTGGGTTGCTGGGCCAGCACGGTGTCACTCAGTTCGCCCACGCCGAGGCTGTTCCCGCCAGCCAGGCTGGCCAGCACACGCCATTCGAGCACGCTCAGGCCGCAGGCCGCCACCTCGGCATGGAACTCGGCCGAGATGCGGTGGCTGGCGCGCGCCAGCAGATAGGCCAGGTAGTCTTCGACGAAGCCGGGCGTACCGCCACCTGGCATGGTTTCAGCGGTCCTTGCCAAGCCCTGTTCCCGTTCCGGGCAATGGTCCGACCGTGCCGAAACGTCCACCCTGGTACACCAGCGGTGCGCCACCCTCGCGCCAACCGCAGCGCTCGACCTCGCCGACGAAGATCACATGATCGCCTTCCTCGTAGCGGCTGCGGTTGTGGCATTCGAACCAGGCCAGCGCACCCTCGATGATGGGCAGGCCGGAGGCGCTCAGTCGGTAGGGCGTGGCGGAAAACCGGTCTCCTTCGCCGTAGGCGAAACGCTCGCAGACGTCCAGCTGGTGGTCGGCCAGCACGTTGATCACGTAGTGCGAGCCCCCGTGGAACAGCGGCATGCAGTTGGCCTGCAGGTCCAGGCTCCAGAGCACCAGTGGCGGGGCCAGCGACACCGAGTTGAAAGAGCTGGCGGTCAAGCCCACAAACGGCGACGTGCCCGGCGTCTCGGGATCCGGTGCGTGGGCCGTGACCACCGTGACGCCGGTGGCAAAACAGCCCAGCGAGCGACGAAAATGGGCTGAGTCGAAGTCGGGCGCCTGGGCGCGCACGTGGGCAGGTGGGGTGGGGCGTGCGGATCGCATGGATTCATTGTAGGGTTGTCCCGGTGTAATTGCATGAAAATTCATATAAACTGACTTCTGAAACAACCCCGAGGCTGCCGGCGCGGCCCGACAAGGAGAGTCCGATGCTGGTCGAACGCATCGAGCACAAGTGGCTGTCGGCCTTTGTGCGCGCCTTCACGCTGTGCAAGGTCGA
>JALOSN010000158.1 GCA_025458415.1 Hydrogenophaga sp. | reverse complement strand
CAAGATCAGCAAGCAGTTCTATGGCACGCCCAACAAGTATGGGCTGATCTTCGAAGCCAACAAGCCCATGCTCAGCCACCCGGACAAGATTTATCCGGGGCAGGTGCTGCGCATCCCGCCGCAGTAAAGTTCAGGGCATGCGCCGCATCACCACCGCCTCGCGCGAGCCCCTTTACAACACACTGACAACACGGCAGATCGAGGCCCGCGCCCAGGCCGGTTTGCCGCTGCACACGCTGATGGACCGGGCGGGTCTCGCGGTGGCCCGGCTGACCGCGGCGTTGGGACCGCATGCAGACAGGATCTGGGTGGCCTGCGGCCCAGGGAACAACGGTGGCGACGGCATGCGCGCGGCCACCCACCTCGCCCAGTGGGCACGACAAGGCCACGGGGGGTGGCAGGTTCACCTGACGCATGTCATGGGCCCGACCCCGGACCCTGCCCGCCTGCCGCCCGACAGCAGGTACGCGCTCGGGCAGGCGCTGGCTGCCGGCGTGCATTTCCATGCTGACCCGCCCGATCGGGCCGATCTCGTGATCGACGCGCTGCTGGGCATCGGTGCCCGCCGCGCGCCCGAAGGCCGGATCGGGCACTGGTTGGAGCACATGAACGTGGTTGCCACGTCTGTTCTGGCCGTGGACGTGCCCAGCGGTCTGGACGCCGACTCCGGAGCATGGTCCGGCCCCGCCCTTTCCACGGAAGGGCCGACTCGACACACACTGAGCCTGCTCACCCTCAAGACCGGACTTTTCACCGCGGACGGCCGCGATGCCACGGGCAGCCTCTGGTTCGACGATCTGGGGGTGAGCTTGTCCGACACCGAGACACCGAGGGCCTGGCTGTCTCCTGCCAACGCGGGGCCAGCCCGCCGGCTTCACAGGGCGCACAAGGGCACCCAGGGCGACGTGATCATCATTGGCGGACAGCATGTCGGGACCCACGGCACGGGAATGACCGGTGCCGCCGTACTGGCGGCACGGGCAGCGCTGACCTCAGGGGCCGGCCGGGTCTATCTGGGTCTGCTTGGCGATTCGATCGCCTGGGACCCCGTGTATCCGGAGCTCATGGTTCGCAGTCCCGAACAGCTGCTGGCGTCTCCCAGCCTGGAAGCGGGAACCGTTGTGTGCGGCTGCGGAGGCGGTCAGGCCGTGATCGGCCTGCTGCCCACCGTGATCGGTCGCAGCCATCGGCTGGTGCTGGATGCCGACGGCCTCAACGCGATGGCTGCAGATTCTGGCCTGGGTCACCAGTTGCGGACGAGGCACGAACGAGGTCTGACCACGGTGATCACGCCCCATCCGCTTGAGGCTGCCCGGCTGCTCGGTACCGACACGACCACGGTCATGACGGACCGGCTGGGCGCGGCAGAAACCCTCGCGGAACGCCTGGGAGCCATCTGCGTCCTCAAAGGATCGGGGACCGTGATCGCAGCACCCGGCCAAA
The DNA here is from genome assembly GCA_025458415.1 of Hydrogenophaga sp. Lineage (GTDB taxonomy): Bacteria > Pseudomonadota > Gammaproteobacteria > Burkholderiales > Burkholderiaceae_C > Hydrogenophaga. The sequence continues at coordinate 7,144 of JALOSN010000158.1, read as the reverse complement.
CACCGTTCATCAACGCCAGCGGCAACGCGCGGCTGGCTACCGCAGGCACAGGAGACGTATTGGCAGGCATGCTGGGTGCTGCGCTGGCAGGCAACGATTCGTCTCACACACTGGAGTGTGTTCGGGCAACCGTTGCCCGCCACGGCGACCTCGCCGACCGCTGGAAGGGCCACACACTCACGGCAGGCATGCTCGCTCAGGGCAGTGTCAGCTGAGCAGCCGATCTTCTGCCAGGCGCCGTTCCGCCAGACGATCAGCCCAGCACCATCAGACCCACCTGAAGCAGGATGATCAGAATGAGCACCGACAGATCCACACCACCGATCGTCGGCACAATGCGCCGCACCGGGCGCAGGAGCGGAGAGCACAGCCGGTCCAGCGTGTGAATGAGGGGTGAATGGGGCTGCACCCATGACAGCACAGCGTAGACGATGAGCAGAACCATCAGTCCCTGGAGCACGGTCCGGACCAAGAGCTTGGCGGCCATGGTCAGGATGCCCAGCAGCAAGGCCAGCGGCGAAACCGACACCGGCTGCGCCGCTGTCACCAGACTCAGCCAGAGTCCGCCGTAGGCCATGGCCAGCAGGACCGCAGCCATCAGGCTGCCCCAGTCGATGCGAGCCTGGGCCATGCTGCGTGGCAGGATCCGGCGAACCGGCTGAACAATCCAGTTGGTGAGGGCCATCACGAACCGACCCGGTTGAACCGTCATCTGCATACGCTGGTGGTTCATCCAGGCGCGCAGCAGGGCAGCAGCAACCAGAAAGAAGAACAGGGTATCGAGCAGAAAAAGAATGACGCGCATGTTGTGGCAATTTACTGGATGGTCATGGGCGGGAAGTCGCGTTCCCGGATCGTCGCCCGGCAAATGGTGTCAGAACGGAAGTCATCCGGGAATGCATCCGACGCATTCAGCGGCGCTTGCGGCGACTCTTGACATCACCGTTGCGTGAACCTTTCTTGGGCTTGTCCGCCGTCCTGGCCTCGGTTCGTGACTGAACCGACGCGACCGACTTGCGTTCCTGGCGCAACTTGCCCGCGCGCCCCCGTGGCTCGTTTGCCTCGGCCGTCTGTCCTGTCTTTTCCCGCATGGCTCGCATCACCGGGTCTTCCCCTTCCGTGACCAGCCGGAAATCGATCCGTCTGCCATCCAGGTCAACCCGGCTGACCTGGACCTGAACCCGAGACCCCAGCGCGTACCGGATGCCCGTGCGTTCGCCGCGCAATTCCTGTCGCGCCTCATCGAAGCGGAAATACTCGCCGCCCAGTTCCGTGATGTGGACCAGCCCCTCGACGAACATGGCATCCAGTGTGACGAACAGGCCGAAACTGGTGACCGAAGTGACCAGCCCCGAGAACTCTTCGCCCAGGTGTTCGCGCATGTACTTGCACTTGAGCCAGGCTTCGACATCGCGGCTGGCTTCATCGGCCCGACGCTCATTGGCACTGCAATGCAGACCCGCCGCCTGCCAGGCCAGTACCTCGGCCGGCAGTTTCCTGGCAGTAGCCTGATCGACGGGCCGGGATCGACTGGCCAGTCGTTTGCTCAGTTTGGCATGGGCCTCGCCCGGGGTTGGCAGCACCGGCAGCTGGTACCTGCGATTGCCCAGAATGGCCTTGATGACCCGGTGCACCAGCAGGTCCGGGTAGCGCCGGATCGGGCTGGTGAAGTGGGTGTAGGCATCAAATGCCAGTCCGAAGTGTCCCTGGTTGACCGGCGTGTAGATGGCCTGTTGCATGGATCGCAACAGCATGGTGTGGATCTGCTGCGCCTCGGGACGGTCCTTGGTGGCTTCCGCAATGCGCTGGAACTCCGATGGGTGCGGGTTTTCGCTGATGGTCTGCGTCACACCCATGGCTTTGAGGTAGTTGCGCAGGATGTCCTGTTTTTCAGGCGGCGGACCTTCATGCACCCGGTACAGACCGGTGTGCTTGCGATCCTGCAGGAAATCGGCCGAGCAGACGTTGGCGGCCAGCATGGCCTCCTCAATCACCTTGTGGGCGTCGTTGCGTGTACGGGGTACGATGCGCTCGATACGGCCCGACTCGTCGCAGACGATCTGAGTCTCGACCGTTTCGAAATCCACCGCGCCACGCACCCGGCGGGCGGCCAGCAGGGCGCGATACACATCGTGCAGTGTCAGCAGATGCGGCACCAGCGACTTTCGCTGCTGCGCCTCTGGCCCGCGCGTGTTCTGCAGGATGGCCGCCACCTCGGTGTAGGTCAGACGGGCGTGGCTGAACATGACGGCCGGGTAGAACTGGTAGGCGTGGATCTCGCCTTTGGCATTGATCAGCATGTCGCAGACCATGCAAAGCCGCTCCACGCCGGGGTTGAGGGAACACAGGCCGTTGGAGAGCTTCTCCGGCAGCATCGGAATCACGCGGCGCGGAAAGTAAACGGACGTGGCCCGGTCGTAGGCATCGACATCGATCGGTGTGCCGGTCTCGACATAGTGGCTCACATCCGCAATGGCCACCAGCAGGCGCCAGCCCTTGCCTCGACCCACCTTGGCCGGCTCGGCATAGACGGCATCGTCAAAATCACGCGCATCCTCGCCGTCAATGGTGACCAGGGGCACGTCGCGCAGATCGACGCGTTGGCGCAAGTCGGATGCGCGCACGTGGTCGGGCAGTGCGCGGGCCTGGGCCAGCGCCGCCTCGGAAAACTCATGCGGCACACCGTACTTGCGCACCGCAATCTCGATCTCCATGCCCGGGTCGTCAATCTCTCCCAGCACCTCCTTGACCCGTCCGACCGGCTGGCCATAAAGTGCGGGCGGCTCGGTCAGCTCAACCACCACCACCTGCCCTGGCTTGGCAGAACCTGTGGCTCCCTTGGGGATCAGCACATCCTGGCCATAGCGTGCGTCCGAGCGCTCGATGATTTCGGTGACACGCCCCTCCGGTCGACCCTTGCGGTCCAGCCGCACGATGCGCGCCTTGACGCGGTCCTTGTGCAGCACAGCCCGCATCTCGTTCGAAGGCAGGTATATGTCCGCCTGACCGTCGTCCCGGACCACAAAGCCATGCCCGTCCTTCCTGAGATGCCCAGGTGGCGGAATTGGTAGACGCACTAGTTTCAGGTACTAGCGCCGAGAGGCGTGGAGGTTCGAGTCCTCTCTTGGGCACCAATCTTAAAGGCTTGCAGATCATGGTCTGCAGGCCTTTTTCTTTGGTCCAGCGGACCAGGCAATGGGCCGGCGATCAAACCGGCATCGCCACCAGATCGTGGCCCTCGGCGGCCACGACATGCGCCCGGGTGAAGTCGCCCACCTTGAGCGTCTTGCTGATCTTCTGCGGGGGCAGCAGCCGCACGACGCCGTCGATTTCTGGGGCGTCAGCGTAACTGCGTCCCACGCCTCCTTTTTTCCCCAGACCCGGCGCCGAATCCACCAGCACCTGCATGGTCGATCCGATACGTCCCCTGAGCCTCTCCACCGACACGGCCTCGGCGACTGCCATGAAGCGGACACGGCGATCCTCACGCAGAGCTTCGGGCACCGGGTCGGCCAGTTCGTTGGCAGCGGCGCCTTGCACGGGCGAGTAGGCAAAGCAGCCGGCCCGGTCGATGCGCGCCTCTTTGACGAAGTCCAGCAAATGCTGGAACTCCGCCTCGGTTTCTCCGGGAAAGCCGGCGATGAAGGTGCTTCGCACCACAATCTCCGGACACATCTCCCGCCAGCGCGCAATGCGCTCCAGATTCCGCTCCCCGCTGGCGGGCCGCTTCATGCGGCGAAGCACGTCCGGGTGGCTGTGCTGCAGGGGAACATCAAGGTACGGCAGCAGCAGGCCTTCAGCCATGAGTGGAATCACTTCGTCCACATGCGGATAGGGGTAGACATAGTGCAAGCGCACCCAAGCCCCGTAACCCTTGGCCAGAACGCCCAGTTCACGAACCAGGTCCAGCATGCGCGTTTTCACGGGTCGGCCGTCCCAGAAACCGGTGCGGTACTTCACGTCGACCCCGTAGGCAGAGGTGTCCTGACTGACCACCAGCAACTCCTTCACCCCAGCTTCAAACAGCTTTCTCGCCTCGGTCAGCACATCCCCGATGGGACGACTGACCAGGTCGCCACGCATGGAAGGAATGATGCAGAAGGTACAACGGTGATTGCAGCCTTCGCTGATCTTGAGGTAGGCGTAGTGGCGCGGCGTGAGCTTGATGCCCTGAGGCGGCACCAGATCGACGAAGGGATCGTGCGGCTTGGGCAGGTGCTGGTGCACCGCCTCCATCACCTCATGGGTGGCATGCGGTCCCGTGACTGCCAGCACACTCGGATGCACCTGCCGCACCATGTTGCCTCCGCCATCGGCCTCGCGTGCACCCAGGCAGCCGGTGACAATGACCTTGCCATTCTCGGCCAGCGCCTCACCGATGGTGTCCAGGCTCTCCCGGACCGCGTCATCGATGAAGCCGCAGGTATTGACGATCACGAGATCGGCGCCGGCAAAGGTCTTGGACGTCTGGTAGCCCTCTGCGCTCAGCTGCGTGAGGATCAGTTCGGAATCGGTCAGCGCCTTGGGACAACCCAAGCTGACAAAGCCGACCTTGGGCGCGTGCGCACCCGGAGTGATGGAGGATTCATTCATGGGGGAGATTGTCTCAGAGCGCCCAGCTCCCCCGCACACTGAACGTCAACGCTTGAGACCCATGGCAGCCAGCATTTGCTCGCTGTTCTTCTGCATCTGCTCCTGCATCTGGGTGAATGCGTTGCGCGACTGCTCCAGATAGTTTCCCATCATGCCCTGCATCATCGGCGACTGCACGTTCATGAACTGCTGCCATACCTCCGGAGTCAGGCCTTTGGTCTGCTCGCTCATCTTCTGCTGCAGGTCCATGAATATCTGCACGTTCTTTTCCAGGTAGGACCCCATGAAGTCCTGCATGGCGTGTCCGTAGAAACGAATGATGTTGGCCAGTACCTGTTCGGTGAAGATGGGCACTCCCGCCGTTTCCTCTTCCAGGATGATCTGCAAAAGAATACTCCGGGTCAGATCTTCGTTCGTCTTGGCATCCCGCACCACGAAGGGTTCGTTGTCCATCACGAGCGCTTTGACCTCCGCCAGGGTGATGTAGGACGACGTGTCGGTGTCATACAGCCGGCGGTTGGGGTACTTCTTGATCACCCGCACGGCGCTCCGACTGGCGTTGCTGCTGGCTTCGGCCTTGCTCTTTTGCACTGGTACTCTTTCCCGGAAGGTGGATCGCGGCGCACCTTGGCGGTGCGCGGTTGTGTCCCCATTCTAGAAACCCTGGCTGACACCAAGGGCATGGGTTAACCCTGTGCCTTGCCGGACCCGGCTGGATCCGGCACCAACAAAAAAGGACCGCCTGAAGGCTGGCCCTTTGATTGCGAGGGGACTGGACCCCGAATGTGTTGGTAGGCGCGATTGGACTCGAACCAACGACCCCCACCATGTCAAGGTGGTGCTCTAACCAGCTGAGCTACGCGCCTACATCGATTCGAAGCTGGAATTATAGCATGCTTGCGATGGATTACTTGCGCCGCACCACACGCACACCGGGCACATCGCCCACCACAGCCATGGCGCGTGCAACCTGGCGCGCATCGCGGACTTCAATGGTGAAGGTCATCCAGGCAACACCCTTGACGGACTGTGTCTGCACTCCGATCACATTCATCTTCTCCCGCGCAAACACATCGGAGATGTCGCGCAGCAATCCCTGTCGATCCTGCGCCTCGACCGCCACATCGACGGGGTAGAGGGTGCCATCGTCGGGCTTGTTGCCACCCCACTGCACCTCGATGACCCGATCGGGACTCTTGCGTTTCAGGTGGGCGAAGTCGGCACAGTCTGAACGGTGGATGCTCACGCCCTTGCCGCGTGTCACAAAGCCGGCGATGTCATCCGGCGGCGCTGGACGGCAACAGCGTGCCAGCTGGGTCATCAGTGACTCGACCCCTACCACCAACACGCCGCCCGAAGGTCCCGGGGTCGGTTTGCGAGATTTCCTGAGCCAGGGAGCTTCTTCAACCGTCTGCGGCTGCTCCACCGGACGCAGCTGCATTTCAATGGCCCGCAGGGACAACTCATCCTTGCCGACCTGCTCGAAGAGCGACTGAGCCGAGGTCAGGCCCATGGCGGCGGCGAGCTCATCGAGCTTGACCGATGTCCTGCCTTCGCGTTGCAGCAGCTTCTCCACCGCTTCACGACCACGGGCGACGGTTTCCTCGTGGGCCTGGGCATTGAACCATGCCCGCACCTTGCTCTTGGCGCGGTGGCTCACCAGGTAGCCCAAGTCACCGTTGAGCCAATCGCGCGAAGGTCCGCCTTCTTTGGCGGCGATGACTTCCACCGTCTGGCCATTCTGCAAGGGCGTGTTCAAGGGCAGCATGGCGCCGTCGACGCGGGCACCGCGGCAACGGTGCCCCAGGTTCGTGTGCACGCTGTAGGCAAAGTCCACCGCCGTTGCGCCGCGTGGCAATTCCACGATGGCCGCGTCGGGCGTCAACACGTAGATGCGGTCGTCGAAAAGCCCCTGGGCATGACCGCTCAGATCGCGCTCCCAGGCCAGCAGCTGCCGTAGCACGGCAATCTTGGCGTCGTAATCGGAGCTGGCGGACACGCCGGCATAGCCTTTGGTCCCCGCCTCCTTGTACGCCCAGTGGGCTGCCACGCCGTGCTCGGCATGGGCATGCATCTCCTCGGTTCGTATCTGGATCTCGAAGGCTCTGCCCTGCTCGTCCCGGACCACTGTGTGCAAGGACTGGTAGCCGTTCGGTTTGGGCTTTCCGATGTAGTCGTCAAATTCATCGGGAACCGGGGCGTAATGCGCGTGAACATGGGCCAGCGCCGTGTAGCAATCGTCGATGCGCGGAACAATCACACGCAGCGCACGGATGTCGAACACCTGATCGAAATCAAGCGACTTGCCCCGCATCTTGCGAACGATGCTGTAAATGTGCTTGGGTCTGCCTTGCACCGAAGCCTGGACGCCCACCGACCGCAACTCGACTTCCAGCTGCTGCCGCACCTGTTCGACGTGGGCCTCTCTTTCGACCCGCTTCTCGTCGAGCAATCGGGCCACCTGCTTGTATACCTGTGGCTCGAGGAACCGGAAGGCCAGGTCCTCCATCTCCCATTTGATCTGCCAGATGCCCAGACGGTTGGCCAGCGG
>JALOSN010000157.1 GCA_025458415.1 Hydrogenophaga sp. | reverse complement strand
CGCAGCCCGCACGAGGCGCTGGTGGAGCAGGTGGCGCTGGCGATGGACCGTGCCGGGCGCCTGGCCTGGCGCGGACTCAACCTTCGTGCCCGGGTGCCGTTGTCGATGTTGGGCGCCGCGGAGGCACCCACCTCCAGTCCCTTGGCAGAGCCGTTGCCGTACCTGGCCGACAGGCAGGCAGAAGAACCGGTTGCCGATCCCGGTCATGCCTGGGTCATGGCCAGTCCGGATGTGTTTTCCATCCGCCGCAGCACAGTCGAGGCCTACCTGGAGCCCGTGGTGCACGAAATCAAGGTGAGCCGGGCTGACCTGCTGGGTGACCTTCGGAAACCGGCCAAACGTGCCGCCTACCTGGACATGGCCAGCGCTTGCTGGTACGTGCTGGGGGAAGACGCTCGCGGTCGCCCCGTTGGCACGGCCGATGACGTTCCGCCCGAGTGCGGTGTCCTGCTGTTGCAGGAGGGCCGGCTGGTGGTGGCACGCGAAGCCCCGCGCCGTGCAGTGGAACGGCTGCCACTGCAGGTGTGGATGGCGCTGGCCCAGGCTGGCGCGCCGCTGCGGGCCGACGACAGCGGGCAGGCTGCCCTCTGAGCGCCACCGGGTCGTGCGCCTCAGCGCGGCTGGTGCTCGATCGAGGCCGAGTTCATGCAGTAGCGCAAGCCGGTCGGCGCGGGGCCGTCCTCGAACACATGGCCCAGGTGGGCGCCGCACTGGCTGCACACCGTCTCGGTGCGCACCATGCCATGGCTGCGGTCGACGATCTCGGTGATGGCGCCGGGTACCGCCTGCGAGAAGCTGGGCCAGCCACAACCGGCATCGAACTTGGTGCCGGCATCGAACAGATGGTTGCCGCAGCAGATGCAGTGGTAGCTGCCATCGGCCCAGACCTGCTCGTACTTGCCGGTGAACGGCCGTTCGGTGTGGGCACGGCGGGTGACTTCGAAGGCCAGCGGCTCGGCGCCTTTGGCGGCCAGCAGCGCACGCCATTCGCTGTCGGACTTGCTGACGGGAAACGGTGGCATGGAACACTCCTCGGGCAGGACGCCCGAATTGTCGCGTGAACGACTGCGGCATGCCGGGTGTGCGGATATTCGGGTCCGCCCGCTGGGAAGAACGACACGCTTTGGTGCATGATGGAGAGTGAATTTCCGCACGACCGTTCGATTTATCGCTTCATCAGGAGACATCCATGCTGGGCCAGATGCAGAGTCAACCGCTGCTCATTTCCAACCTCATCGTTCACGCCGACCGGCACCACCACAACACCGAGATCGTCTCGCGCCGTGTCGAAGGTGACATCCACCGCAGCACCTGGGGACAGGTGGCGCGCCGCTCGCGACAGGTGGCCAACGCGCTGGACGGCCTGCATCTGGGCTTCGGTGACCGGGTGGCCACGCTGGCCTGGAACGGCTACCGGCACCTGGAGCTGTACTTCGGTGTCAGCGGCACCGGTCGGGTGCTGCACACGCTCAACCCCCGCCTGCACCCCGAACAACTGGCGTGGATCGTCAACCACGCCGACGACCGCGCCCTGTGCTTCGACATGAGCTTCCTGCCGCTGGTGCAGGCCGTGCACGCCAAGTGTCCCGGTGTCAAACATTGGATCGCCCTGTGCGACGCCGACAAGCTGCCAGCCGACAGCGGCGTGCCCGGTCTGCTGAGTTACGAGGCCTGGATGGGCGCTCAGGGCGACACCTACACCTGGCCCGACTTCGACGAAAACTGCGCCTCCAGCCTGTGCTACACCAGCGGCACCACCGGCAACCCCAAGGGCGCGGTCTACTCACACCGCTCGACCACGCTTCACGCCTATGGCGCAGCCTTGCCCGATGCGTTGGGTTGTTCGGCGCGCGACGCCATCCTGCCGGTCGTGCCCATGTTCCACGTCAACGCCTGGGGCCTGCCGTATTCGGCCGCCGCCGTCGGCTGCAAGCTGGTGTTTCCTGGCCCGGCGCTGGATGGCAGGTCGGTCTACGAGCTGATCGAAAGCGAGAAGGTCACCATGGCGGCTGGCGTGCCGACCGTCTGGCAGATGCTGCTGGGCCACATGCAGGCCGGTGGACTGAAGTTCAGCACGCTCAAGCGCACCGTCATTGGCGGCTCGGCCTGCCCGCCGGCGATGATCAACGCGTTCAACGAGCAGTACGGTGTCGAGGTGCTGCACGCCTGGGGCATGACCGAGATGTCGCCGCTGGGCACGGTCTGCACGCTCAAGAACGCCCAGGTCGACCTGCCGGCCGACGAGCAGATGAAGGTGCGCCTCAAGCAGGGACGCACCGTGTTCGGCGTCGACATGAAGATCGTCGACGAATCGGGCAAGGAACTGCCCTGGGACGGCAAGACCTACGGCGATCTGCTGGTGCGCGGCCCCTGGATCATCGCCAGCTATTTCAAGGGCGAAGGCGGCGACCCTCTGCGCTACGACGCCGCCGGACGGGGCTGGTTTCCGACCGGGGATGTGGCCACCATCGATGCCGACGGCTTCATGCAGATCACCGACCGCAGCAAGGACGTGATCAAGTCGGGTGGTGAATGGATCAGCTCGATCGATGTGGAGAACATCGCGATGGCCCACCCGGCCGTGGCCATGGCGGCCTGCATCGGCATGAGGCATCCCAAGTGGGACGAGCGCCCGATCGTGGTGGTGGTGAAGAAGCCCGGCGCCGAGGTCACCCGCGACGAGTTGCTGGCCTTCTACGAAGGCAAGATCGCCAAGTGGCAGGTGCCCGATGACGTGGTGTTTGTGGATGCCATTCCGCTGGGTGCCACGGGCAAGATGCAGAAGATGACGCTGCGCCAGCAGCTGGCCGACTACAGGCTGCCCGGGCTGTGATGCTGCCGCGCCGACGCGTGCTGCTGGCGGCCCTGGGTGCCGGGTCGCTGACCGCGCCGGCGCTGGGCCAGCCATCGGGCCGGCAGCCGACGGTGCGCATCGCCTTCATCGACCCCCTTTCCGGACCCGCCGCCGACGTCGGCCGCAATGGCTTGCGCAGCTGGCAGTTCATGGCCGAGCATGTCGGCGGTCGCACGCCGGACGGGCCGCGCTTCCTCGTGGCGGGCTTTGACAACAAGGCCTCGCCCCACGAGAGCGTGAACATGCTCAAGGCGGCCATTGACCAGGGCTTCCGCTACATCGTGCAGGGCAATGGTTCGGGTGCGGCGGCCGCGCTGTCGGCGGCGATCACGCGCCACAACCAGCAGCGCCCGGATCGATCGGTGCTGTTCATCAACTACGCCGCCATGGACCCCGCGCTGACCGCCGAACGCTGCAGCTTCTGGCATTTCCGCATCGACGCGGACACCGCCATGAAGATGCGGGCCCTGGTCGGTTTCGTGGGAACACAGCCGGGGCTGCGCAAGGTCTACCTGCTCAACCAGAACTACGCGCACGGGCAGCAGTTCGCCCGATACTTCCGCGAAGAGGCTGCGCGTCAGCAGCCGGACATCGAGATCGTGGGCGACGAGTTGCACCCGCTGCTTCAGGATGTGGACTTCCACCTGCACGTCCGCCGCGTGCGCGAGTCCGGAGCGCAGGCGCTGGTCACCGGCAACTGGGGCGCTGACATGCGGGGTCTGGTCAAGGCCTTGCAGGACGAGGACCTGCGCATCCCTTTGCTGGCCTATTACCCCGCCCTCACGGGAACGCCGCAACTGCTGGCGCGCCACGGCGACCGCTTGCCGGTCTACCAGGTGGCCTACAACCACAGCAACCAGGAGGGGGCCGTGGGCGAACTGGCGGGGGCGTTCCGGCGGCGTTACGGCGAGGATCTGGTGGTGTATGCCGCCTACGACGGCATGGTGATGCTGACCCAGGCCATGGCCTTCACCGGATCGACCGACCCGCGCGATGTGGCGCCGCGCCTGAGCGGCATGGTCTTTCCGGGCTTCAACGGCCCGGTGCAACTGCGGGCCGACGACCATCAGCTGCAGAAGGGTCTCTACATCTCGCGCTGGCAACCGGTCGACCGGCAGCATCCACGCGATGCCGAGGGCACCGGTTACACCTTTGCGCCCGTGAAGTTCATCCCGGGGTCCAGCCTGTCCACCCCGGTTCGCTGCCAGATGCAGCGCCCCTGACCGGCTGCCCCTTGCCGCTGCAAGTCGCCTGGGTGATAGCCGCTAGGGCAATCCCTGAGTGCTGCGGTGCATCACGCTTGTAAGCTGCGCGTAATGACCCCCACCAACCACAGGAGACAGCGATGAAACTAGCCTTCCGATTCGCAGCCGGCGCCGCCGTGCTGGTCTGTGCCTTTGCCGCCCACGCCCGAACAACCCGGCCGGGGTCAAGTTCGAGGTGGTCGGCTTCGACAACAAGCTCAGCCCGGCCGAGAGCGTCACCGCCATGCAGGCGGCCATCGACCAGGGCATCCGCTACATCGCCCAGGGCAACGGCTCGTCGGTGGCCGGTGCGCTGATCGACGCGGTCAACCGCCACAACGCCCGCAACCCCGGCAAGGAGGTGGTCTTCCTCAACTACGCGGCGGTCGACCCGGACTTCACCAACAGCAAGTGCAGCTACTGGCACTTCCGTTTCGACGCCGACACCTCCATGAAGATGGAAGCGCTGACGACCTACATGAAGGACAAGACCGACGTCAAGAAGGTCTACCTGTTCAACCAGAACTACTCGCAC
>JALOSN010000156.1 GCA_025458415.1 Hydrogenophaga sp. | reverse complement strand
TCCAACCCCTTCCACCGACAGCACCTGGCCCTCGCCAAATTTGTTGTGAAACACCTGCATGCCGGTACGGATGTCGGTACCACGATCGGGTTCGGGTGCCGGTGCGGCCGCAGCGCCACGGGTCGTCCAGCCGGGTGACCAGGCCGGCTGAGCCACAGGCGTTCCTGCCCGCGACGCCGTTCCGGCAGCTCGTCAAAGAAGCGGCTGCGCAGGTTGTAGCGCGTCTGGCCATGCAGCATGCGGGTCTGGGCGTGGGTCAGGTACAGGCGCTGCCGCGCACGGGTGATGGCCACATACATCAGGCGACGCTCTTCCTCCATGCCGTCGCGGTCGCTCATCGAGTTCTCGTGCGGGAACAGGCCCTCTTCCAGGCCGGTGATGAACACCGCATCGAACTCCAGTCCCTTGGCCGCGTGCACCGTCATCAGCTGGACGGCCTCCTGTCCCGCTTGGGCCTGGTTGTCGCCGGACTCCAGGGCGGCGTGGGTCAGGAAGGCCGCCAGCGGACTGAGTGTCTCGCCGGTCTGCGCATCGGGCGGGAGTGTCTCGTCGAGCACGGGCAGCGCCGGGTCCAGTCCCTGGCTGACCGGGCTCTGACTCAGCGCCTGGCCCGCCGCATCGGTCGGCATGGCTGGCGCATCGCGGCCAAAGCCTTCCAGCGTCACGAAGCTCTCGGCGGCATTGACCAGTTCCTCCAGGTTCTCCACCCGCTCCTGCCCCTCGCGCTCGGACCGGTAGTGCTCGACCAGGCCGCTGCGGTCGATGACCAGCTCGATGATCTCGCGCAGGGTCATGCCCTGCGTGCGCTCGCGCATCACGTCCAGCAGCGCCACGAAGGCGCCAATCGCCACACCGGCTCGCCCGGTGACCGCGCTGACCGCGTCATGCAGCGAGCAGCCGCTGACCCGGGCCACATCCTGCAGCTGCTCCAGGCTGCGCGCGCCGATGCCGCGGGCCGGAAAGTTCACCACGCGCAGAAAGCTGGTGTCGTCGTGCGGGTTCTCCAGCAGCCGCAGGTAGGCCAGGGCGTGCTTGATCTCGGCGCGCTCGAAAAAGCGCAGGCCGCCGTAGACCCGGTAGGGGACGCCGGCGTTGAACAACGCCGTTTCCACCACCCGGCTCTGGGCGTTGCTGCGGTAGAGCACGGCCATCTCGCTGCGGCCCGTGCCATCACGCTCCAGCTGTTTCATCTCGTCGACGATCCACTGCGCCTCGGCCAGGTCGCTGGTGGCTTCGTACACCCGCACCGGCTCGCCCGCACCGGCATCGGTGCGCAGGTTCTTGCCCAGGCGCCGGCTGTTGTGGCTGATCAGGGCATTGGCGGCGTTCAGGATGTTGCTGCAGCTGCGGTAGTTCTGCTCCAGCTTGATCTGGTGCGTGACCCTGAACTCGCGCACGAAATCGGCCATGTTGCCCACGCGGGCGCCACGGAAGGCATAGATGCTCTGGTCATCGTCGCCGACCGCAAACACGGCGTTGCCCGGGGACGGCAGGCCTTCCATGGGGGGCGGTGAAAACAGCTTGATCCAGGCGTACTGGAGCCGGTTCGTGTCCTGGAACTCGTCGATCAGGATGTGGCGGAAGCGCCGCTGGTAGTGCGCCCTCACCGGGTCGTTGTCGCGCAGCAGCTCGTAGGACCGCAGCATCAGTTCGCCGAAATCGACCACCCCTTCGCGCTGGCACTGCTCCTCGTAGAGCTGGTAGATCTCGACCTTGCGGCGCGTCTCGTCGTCGCGCGCCACCACGTCGCGCGGACGCTGGCCGTCTTCCTTGCAGCCGCTGATGAACCACTGCACCTGCTTGGGCGGAAAGCGCTCGTCGTCCACGTTGTGCTGCTTGCACAGGCGCTTGATGGCCGAGAGCTGGTCCTGCGTGTCCAGGATCTGGAAGGTCGGCGGCAGACCCGCCAGCTTGTGGTGGGCCCGCAGCAGGCGGTTGCACAGGCCATGGAAGGTGCCGATCCACATGCCGCGCACATTGACCGGCAGCATGCTGGTCAGGCGCGTCATCATTTCGCGCGCCGCCTTGTTGGTGAAGGTCACGGCCAGCACGCCGCCGGGCGAGACCTGACCGGTCTGCAGCAGCCAGGCAATGCGCGTGGTCAGCACCCGCGTCTTGCCCGAACCGGCGCCAGCCAGTATGAGGGCGTGCTCATGCGGCAGGGTGACGGCCGCAGCCTGTTCAGGGTTCAGTTCGGCGACCAGCGGTGAGGAATCTTCGGACAGCATCCGGGGATTGTAGAAAGGCCCCCGTCGCACCCCGACGGACGGTCGGTCATACCGCGCCCTGTATACCGCCGATAAGGAAAGAGGCAGCTTGGCAATGGTGGCCGTTCCCGCCTAGAATCAAGCACCGGGCCCAAGCAATTGCGCCCGGTTTCTTTTTTCCGGCTCCGGAAACAAGGCACCGGCCAGTTCCAAGCGCCTTTTCACCAACCCACCCCGCCACGGGGTGACTGAAAGGCCCACATGGAAATCTTCGACTACGACAACATCCTTCTGCTGCCGCGCAAGTGCCGCGTGGAAAGCCGCAGCGAGTGCGACGCCTCGGTGCAGTTCGGCGGCCGCCGTTTCAGGCTGCCGGTCGTGCCGGCCAACATGAAGACGGTGCTGGACGAGCCGATCAGCGAATACCTGGCCAGCAACGGCTACTTCTATGTCATGCACCGCTTCGACCTGGACAACGTGGCCTACGCGCGGCGCATGCGCGAGAAGGGTCTGTTCGTCTCCATCAGTTCCGGTGTCAAGGAGGCCGACTACGCGGTCATCGACCGCCTGGCCGCCGATGGCGTCGGCGCCGACTACATCACGATCGACATTGCCCATGGCCACGCCGAGAGCGTGCGCAAGATGATCGAGCACATCAAGCGCAGGCTGCCACAGGCCTTCGTGATCGCCGGCAACGTGGCCACGCCTGAAGCGGTGATCGACCTGGAGAACTGGGGCGCCGATGCGACCAAGGTCGGCGTCGGCCCGGGCAAGGTCTGCATCACCAAGCTCAAGACCGGTTTCGGCACCGGTGGCTGGCAGCTGTCGGCGCTCAAGTGGTGCGCCCGCGTGGCCACCAAGCCCATCATCGCCGACGGTGGCATACGCCACCACGGCGACATCGCCAAGAGCGTGCGATTCGGCGCCTCCATGGTCATGATCGGATCGCTGTTCGCGGGACACGAAGAGTCGCCGGGACAGACCGTGGAAGTGGATGGAAAGCGCTACAAGGAATACTACGGTTCGGCCAGCGATTTCAACAAGGGCGAATACAAGCACGTCGAGGGCAAGCGCATCCTGGAGCCCATCAAGGGTCACCTGGCCGACACCCTGCGCGAGATGCAGGAGGATGTGCAGAGCTCGATCAGCTACGCCGGTGGCACCCAGCTGGCGGACCTGAAGAAGGTCAACTACGTGATCCTGGGTGGCGAGAACGCCGGCGAGCACCTCTTCATGTGAGGCGCATCAGGTCAGCTGGCGGACAGCATTGATCAGCAACAGCAGCCCGCTGACTACCAGCAGGCCGGCCATCGCGCGGCGCAGGACGGCCACCGGCAGGCGCGACGACAGGCGGTGACCGATCACCACCGACAGCACACCGGCCGGCAACAGCCAGGCCAGGCGCAACCACAGGGCTTGCGAGGAAAGCCGCCCTTCGACAGCCATCATCCCCAGCACCGCCAGGGCGACCACGGTCATCAGCGCCGGCGTGCTGGCGCGCATGGCCGGGACTGAAACACGGGCGCGGGACATCCAGGCCAGCACCAGGGGGCCGGCGGTGCCGAACATGACCTGCACCAGGCCGACACCCAGTCCGTGAAGGTGCCCCATCCAGGCCGCAGCCGGCCCGGCCACGGTCGCACCGCGCCAGGTCCGCTGCCCGACCCAGACCACGTACAGGCCCAGGACCACCAGTGGCCAGCTGCCGGGGTTCAGGCGCCAGATCGCCAGGCCGGCGACGGCCCCGACGAGCATGCCCGGCAACAAGGCCTTGAGCACATCCCACCGGACCTGCTGCCAGTTCAGCCGCCCCATCAGGGCGGAGGCCACCACGTCGATCAGCAGCACCAGCGGCACCACCTCGGTCAGTGGCCAGCGCCAGGCCAGCAGCGGGACGATCACCAGCGCCGAACCGAACCCGGTGATGCCCAGCACCAGGTAGCCCAGCACCACCGAAGGCAGCGCCCAGGCCAGCTCGGCGCCGCTCATCCCCCGTTCCCCGGGCACCGCCTCATGGTGCGGTGATCAGGTGCGCAGCAAGCCCATGGCCAGCCGGTGCAGACGGTGGCGCGGGTCCACCAGGGCCTCCAGCACGCTGAAGTGGTTCAGACCGGGCAAAGCCTCGCAGACGGGGACCACGCGCCGACCCCAGGCCTGACGCAACAGGGCGTTCTGGCGCAGGAACTCGCTGCTTTCATCTCCCCCGGCGACACAGGCCAAGGCGCCGCGCGCGCTGCCGCCTTCGTCGGTCAGGACCGGTGCGGCAAACCCCGCCGGACTGGCCATCCTCGCCTGAGCCGGGGTGAGCTTCAGTGAATCGACAGCGCATTGCGCACCACCGAAACGGGCAGGTCCGCCCCCACCATCTCCCACTGGGCCGACAGCAGCATCGCGGCCAGGTGTCCGCCGGCCGAATGACCGGCCACCGTGATCCGCCCGGGATCGCCCCCGTGCACCGCGATGTGTCGGTGCACCCAGGCCATCGCCCGGACCATCTGCAGGCAGATGTCGGGCACGGTGACGGCGGGGCACAGGGCATAGTTGGGCACCACCACACAGACGCCCTTGCGGGCGAACGCGGCCGCCACGAAGCTGTGGTCCGCCTTGTCCAGGCTGCGCCAGTAACCCCCGTGGATGAACACCAGCACCGGGGCGAGTCCTTTCTGCCGCATGCCCTGGGCCGGGAACACGTCCAGCGTCTCGCCGGCTTCCACGCCATAGGCCAGGTCCAGCAGGCAGGACAGTTCGCGTCGCGCCTTTGCCGAATCCGCGGCCCAGCGCTCGAAGTGCGCCGCGTGCCCGGGCACCAGGGCACGGTTGTTGTACTGGCTGTCCAGCCAGGCCGGATCGAAGGGCTTGTGTTCGATGGTCATTGAAACATTGTGTCACGCTCCCGGTGGCCCGATCGCATGTCCGCGGGTGGTCCTGCGAAGCGAAATCATGTATTCTGTATACCGAGTTCAGAATCATGGCGCAGCTGCTTGCAATCACCAATACTCCCGACCTGGTCGACCAGGTCTATCGCGTGCTGCTGGACGCCATCAGCACCGGGCAGCTGGCGCCCGGCCAGCGCCTGACGCAGGAAGAGCTGGCCGAGCGGCTGTCGGTGTCCCGCCAGCCCGTGATGCAGGCCCTGCGTCTGCTCAAGAAGGACGGTTTCGTGGCGGACGCTCCGGCCGTCTGCGGTGGCCCGGGCAAGAGCCGGGGCCTGCAGGTGGCCCCGATCGAGCGCGGGTGGATCGCCCAGGTCTACCAGGTGCGCGGTGCGCTGGACGCGCTGGCGGTGCGGCTGGCAGCGGCCCAGGCCACCCGGCTCGACCCCGAGCTGATCCGCCGCGGCCGTGATGCGGTCAGCGCCGGCGATGTCAAGGCCATGATCGAAGCCGACCTGGCCTTCCACCAGGCCTTGTACCGCGCTGCCGGCAACCCCCTCATCGAACAGAGCGCCCTGCTGCACTGGCACCACATCCGCCGTGCGATGGGCGAGGCCTTGCAGACCTCGCACCTGCGCGAGACCGTCTGGGACGAACACCAGGCCATCGCCGACGCGGTGGCCAGCGGCGACGCGGCGCGTGCCGAATCACTCATGCAACACCACAGCGGTCAGGCCAGTGAACACCTGCAGGGCCAGATCATCCAGGACAACGCCATCCCATCGATTCCGCCATCGGCACCCGGTCAACTCCGTGGTTCCCGGCAGCAGCGCTAGCCGGCCCACTTGAAGGCGGTTCCCGGTCTCCCCGGGAGCCGCCTTTTTTTCCCTGCTGCCGACCGCAGAACCGGCCAGCGCCGAGCACAGACACCAGAACAGCCCCCACCGTGAACACCGCCACCCTCAAACCAACCCGCCAGACATCGGCTGCTTCGCCACAACTGGCCGTGCTCGGTATTGGCATGATGGGTCTGCCCATGGCGCGGCGCCTGCTGGAAGCCGGCATGCGCCTGACCGCCTGGAACCGGTCCCGCGGCAAATCGGAACGCCTCCTGCCGGCCGGCGCCACGGTGGCGGACACGCCAGCCGTGGCCGTGGCGCAGGCGGACATCGTGATCACCTTGCTGACCGACGGCGCGGCGGTTGACGATGTGCTGTTCCGGCAGGGCGTGGCCGAGGCCATGCGGCCCGGCTCGATCGTCATCGACATGTCCTCGATACAGCCACGCGAGGCCCGAGACCATGCCGCCCGGCTGGCCACGCGCGGCATCCACCACCTGGACGCACCGGTCTCCGGCGGCACCGTGGGCGCCGAGGCCGGCACCCTGGCCATCATGGTGGGCGGCCGGCAGGCCCCCTTCGAGCAGGCCTTGCCCGTGCTCCAGTTGTTGGGTCGAGCGACCCACGTCGGTCCCAGTGGCGCGGGTCAGCTGGCCAAGCTGGCCAACCAGATGATTGTCGGTGTGACCATCGGCGCCGTGGCCGAAGCCCTGCTGCTGTGCGAGCGCGGCGGCGCC
>JALOSN010000155.1 GCA_025458415.1 Hydrogenophaga sp. | reverse complement strand
GGGCTTGAGGCGCTGGCGGCTCATTTCGAGCAGGCCGAACTTGCTGATGGAGCCGAACTGCACGCGGGCGCGGTCCTGGCGCAGCGCGTCGCGCAGGCGATTCTCGACTTCGCGGCGGTTCTTCGACTCGTCCATGTCGATGAAGTCGATCACGATCAGACCACCCAGGTCGCGCAGGCGGGCCTGGCGGGCCACTTCGTCGGCGGCTTCCAGGTTGGTGCGGGTGGCGGTTTCCTCGATGTCGCCGCCCTTGATGGCGCGGGCCGAGTTCACGTCCACCGCGACCAGTGCTTCGGTCTGGTCGATCACGATCGCGCCGCCGCTGGGCAGTTGCACGATGCGGCTGTAGGCCGTCTCGATCTGGTGCTCGATCTGGAAGCGGCTGAACAGCGGTGCGTCGTCGCGGTAACGCTTGACACGCCGCTCGTGCTCCGGCATCACGTGGCTCATGAACTGGTGAGCCTGCTCGTAGATGTCGTCGGTGTCGATCAGGATCTCGCCGATGTCGCTGTTGAAGTAGTCGCGGATGGCACGGATCACCAGGCTCGACTCCTGGTAGATCAGAAAGGCGCCTTTGCCGCCCTTGGCCGCGCCGTCGATGGCGTTCCACAGCTTGAGCAGGTAGTTCAGGTCCCACTGCAGTTCGGCGGCCTCGCGGCCAATACCGGCGGTGCGGGCAATGATGCTCATGCCGTTGGGGTATTCGAGCTGGTCCAGGGCAGCCTTGAGCTCGGCCCGGTCCTCCCCCTCGATGCGGCGGCTGACGCCACCGCCGCGCGGGTTGTTGGGCATCAGCACCACATAGCGGCCGGCCAGACTGACAAACGTGGTCAGCGCCGCTCCCTTGTTGCCGCGCTCTTCCTTCTCGACCTGGACCAGCAGTTCCTGGCCTTCCTTGATGACGTCGTTGATGCGCGCCTGCGAAGGCGAGACGTTGCCCTGGAAGTACTGCCGGGAGATTTCCTTGAAAGGCAGGAAACCGTGGCGCTCTTCGCCGTAGTCGACGAAACAGGCTTCGAGCGAGGGCTCGACCCGGGTCACGACCGCCTTGTAGATGTTGCCTTTGCGCTGTTCGCGCCCCTCGATTTCGATCTCGTAGTCGAGCAGTTTCTGCCCGTCGACAATGGCCAGGCGGCGCTCTTCGGCCTGCGTGGCGTTGATCAGCATGCGTTTCATGTCGCGTTTTTCCTTCGTTCAGACACACGCGGTCAAGCCGGCCCGAGGCGGGCTGGTGACCTCCATGCCAATGAACCAGCAGGGAAAAGCGAACGGGGGTGGGAATTGCCGGAGAGCCGGTGACCGGGTGTTCGGGGCCACTGGGGCCGGGCACCAGGGGTGCCACATCGAAACGCCGGATCAGGGCGTAGGCGCGGGGCGTCGTCTGATCAGGGCAGGCAGGGGGCGGATGTCATGGACAAGATCCGGCCGGTGTCTCTCTGTTCTCGCTTCGTCCTCGGTCAGCCGCTTCCGAGTGGCTGACCGATGGGGGTATTCCGTCGTTCGGGTTCGCTTGATTCCTGAGCGGGTTCGCCTGCGGCGTCGGCCGTGTCGTCGCCCGGACAACGGCCCAGAAAAGGGGACCGAAACCGGCAGGACACAGGTGCCGCAGGTGGCAACTCTTTGCCAGTCAAGGCCCAGGCCCCGGAGCCTGATGGCCCGGGTTCGGGTGGGCTGCCTTAAAATCAAGGCAAATCAAACACTTAGGGCCCACGACTGACGCGACCCATTATAGACGTGTCGCCGCACGCGTGGTGGGCTTTGTGAACACACCATGTCCAGCCCACCTCCCAGCGCGGCCGTCCGTCACATCACCGTCGATGAGGAGTCGGCTGGCCAGCGGCTGGACAATTTTCTCGTGCGCTGCCTCAAGGGTGTGCCCAAGAGCCACATCTACCGCATCATCCGGTCGGGTGAGGTGCGCCGGAACAAGGCGCGTGCCGCGGCAGACGACCGGGTGGCGGCGGGGGATGTGTTGCGGATACCGCCGATCCGGCTGTCCGAGCGGGCGCAGGACAAGCTCGATCAGCCCGCCCCGGCACGCGACTTTCCGCTGGTGTTCGAGGACGACGCCTTTCTGGCCATCGACAAACCGGCCGGTGTGGCGGTGCATGGAGGCAGTGGCGTCAGTTTTGGCGTCATCGAGCAGTTGCGGCAGGCCCGGCCGCAGGCCCGGCTGCTGGAACTGGTGCACCGGCTGGACCGGGAAACGAGCGGCCTGCTGCTGGTGGCCAAGAAGCGCAGCGCCCTCAAGGCGCTGCAGGACCAGTTTCGCGAGCGCCAGACCGGCAAGACCTACCTGGCGCTGGTCAAGGGGCGCTGGCCGGCACGCCTGAAGGTGCTGGATCAGCCGCTGCACAAGTACCTGTTGCCCGACGGCGAACGGCGGGTCCGGGTGACCGTTCGCGACGACCCTGACGGCATGCCTTCGGTCAGCCTGGTGCGGGTGGCCGGCTACCTGCCGGCGCCGCCCGACCTGTCAACGGCCTGCCCGGATGGGTTCAGCCTGCTGGAGGTGACCATCAAGACCGGCCGCACCCACCAGATCCGTGTCCATCTGGCCCATGCCGGTCATGTCATCGCGGGCGATGACAAATACGGCGACTTTGAACTCAACCGCCAATTGGCCAGGGCTGGTTTGCGCCGCATGTTTCTGCATGCCTGGCGATTGCGATTGAAACATCCGGTGACGGAAGAAAGTATGCAGTTGCAATCCGAATTGCCGCAGGAATTGCAGAATTGGGTGCCGGCCGGCTGGCAATCGGATTAGAATCCACTTCGCATCGTTGGGGTGCAAATTCACTTTCCCGAAATCAATCATTAAACGAGAACATCCATGGCAACCTATTCCGAACTGATGGCGCAGGCCCAGGCCTTGATGGCTCAGGCCGAGCAGGCACGCAAGGACGAACTGTCCGAGGTCATCGCCGACATCAAGGCGAAAATGAAGCAGTACGGCATCACCGTGGCTGACCTGGGCGGTGGTACCGCGCGCAAGGCTGGCAAGTCCAAGTCCTCGGCCCCGGCCAAGTACCGCGGTCCCAATGGCGAGCTGTGGGCGGGCGGCCCGGGCCGCAAACCGCAATGGGTGCGCGATGTCCTGGCGGCCGGCAAGAGCATCGAGGATTTCCGCATCTGATGGCAACGTGCTGAAGCCATCAAAAAACCCGCCGCCGGCGGGTTTTTTGATGGCGGGCCAGATTGCCCAAGAAGGGTGGCGGGCCTGTTGTCTCAGTCCTTTTGCCAGATCACCCGTTTGCCGGAGCTCTCCCAATCCTCATAGTGGCGCGCATACAGGTCTTCGATCCGGTTGCGCTTGACCTTGAAGGTCGGGGTGATGACGTCATTGTCCACCGTCCAAGCCGTCGTGACCACGACCACACATTGCAGCCGTTCGTGAGGGTCCAGGTTGGCATTGATGTCTTTGAGGTGGCTTTCGAGTGACTGCTCGATTTCGCTTCGTCCGGCGGGTTGGGCTGCACGGGCCACGAACTCGGCATTGAGCATCACGATGCCCAGCGGCTGCCCGAGGTTGGCGCCGGTGACCACGCAGGCCTCCACCGACTCGTGCATGACCAGCTTGTCCTCGATCGGTGCCGGCGCCACGTACTTGCCTTTGCCGGTCTTGAACAGGTCCTTGACCCGGCCGGTGATGCGAAGCAGTCCCTGGGCATCGATGCTGCCCTTGTCGCCGGTGCGCAGCCAGCCATCGGCTGTGAAGGCTTCGGCCGACTTGTCCGGCTCCTTGTAGTAGCCCAGCATCAGGGCCTGGCTTCGCATCTGGATCTCCCCCGTTTCCGGATCGATGCGGTGTTCCACGCCCTCGTAGGCAGGGCCGACCGTGCCTTGCTGGTTCTTGCCGGGTTCGGTGATGTGCGAGAGGGCCAGGTTCTCGGTCATGCCGTAGCCCTCGTTGATGTGCAGGCCGAGCTTGCTGTACCACTCCAGCAGGGCCATGGGCATGGGTGCGGCGCCTCCGGCGGCAAACTTGCAGACGTCGAGCCCGAGCGCCTTGAGGACCTTCCGGCGAACGATGCCACCCAGGATGGGAATGCCCAGCAGCCGGTTCAGCTTGGCCGGTGGCATTTTGTGGTGCACGCCCTGCTGGAACTTGACCCACAGCCTTGGCACCGAGAAGAAGATGGTGGGCCGAGCCCGTTGCAGGTCGGCCGTGAATGTGTCCAGCGACTCCGCAAAGAACAGGTGCATGCCGGTGTGCAGCCAGCCATGCTCGACCAGCATGCGCTCGACCACGTGGGCCAGCGGCAGGTAGGACAGCATGCGGTCGTCGGACGACATCGGAATGCGTTTGAGGCCCTTTTCGAGCGCCCAGGCGAAGTTGCCGAAGCTGTGCATGACACCTTTTGGCATGCCGGTGGTGCCCGAGGTGTAGATCAGCGTGGCCAGCTCGGATTCGTCGCGCACCGGGTTGCCCTGCAGTGGCTGCGTGCGGGCGCAGATGGTGTCCCAGCCCTCGTAAGAGCGGATGGCGTCATCCGGGGAGAG
>JALOSN010000154.1 GCA_025458415.1 Hydrogenophaga sp. | reverse complement strand
GCGGCCGACAACATCAAGTTCGATGGTCTCTCTCGGGTGTCGCATGTCACCGATGCCACCGACTGGCGCGTCGAGTACCCGTTTCTGGTGCTGACCCCGGACACCGAGGCCGAGATGGCCGGGCTGGTTCAGGGCTGCATTGAACTGGGATTGACCATCATCCCGCGTGGCGGTGGTACCGGCTATACGGGTGGTGCCATCCCGCTGACCTGGAAGAGCGTGGTCATCAACACCGAAAAGCTCGAGGCGATGACCGAGGTCGAGCGGGTGTCCGTGCCGGGCCATGACGAGCCCCTGCCCACCGTCTGGACCGAGGCGGGGGTGGTGACGCAGCGTGTCGCCGACGCAGCCGAGCGAGCCGGCTTTGTCTTCGCCGTCGATCCGACCAGTGCCGAGGCCTCCTGCATCGGCGGCAACATCGCCATGAACGCCGGCGGCAAGAAGGCGGTGCTCTGGGGCACGGCGCTGGACAACCTGATCAGCTGGCGCATGGTCACGCCCGATGCGCAGTGGCTGGAAGTGCGGCGGCTCGACCACAACCTCGGCAAGATCCACGATGCCGAACTGGCCACCTTCGAGCTGCAGTACTTCCAGGCCGACGGCCGCTCTGCCCGGCATCCAGAAGGAAGGTTGCGACGGCCTCATCACCAGTGCGCGCTGGCTGGTCCACCGCATGCCGGAGCATGTGCGCACGGTCTGCCTGGAATTCTTCGGCAACCCCCGGGAGGGCGTGCCCTCGATTGTCGAGATCAAGGATTTCATGTTTGCCGAGCAGAAGCGCTCGGGCACCTTGCTGGCCGGTCTGGAGCACCTCGATGACCGTTACCTGAAGGCGGTCGGTTATGCGACCAAGAGCAAGAAGGGCAACGGCGGCCTGCCCAAGATGGTGCTGATCGGTGACATCGTGGGTGACGACGCCGATGCGGTGGCGCGTGCCACCAGCGAAGTCATCCGGATCGCCAACTCGCGCAGCGGCGAAGGCTTTGTGGCCATCAGCCCCGAGGCGAGAAAGAAGTTCTGGCTCGACCGCAAGCGCACGGCCGCCATCTCCAAGCACACCAATGCCTTCAAGATCAACGAAGACGTGGTGATTCCGCTGCCCCGCATGGGCGAGTACACGCTGGGCATCGAACGCATCAACATCGAGCTGTCGCTGCGCAACAAGATCAGGCTCTGTGATGAACTGCAGGCCTTTTTCTCCAGGGGCAATCTGCCGTTGGGCAAGACCGACGACGCCAGCGAGATTCCCAGCGCCGAACTGCTGGAAGACCGCGTGCAGCAGGCGCTGGCTCTGGTGAACGAGGTGCGGGGGCTGTGGAGTGGCTGGCTGCGCGATGTCGATGCGTTGTTCCCCCAGCTGCAGGACCACACGCTGCGCGCGAGCTGGAAAACCCAGCTGCGTGCACCACTGCAGCAGATATTCTCGGGTGGCTCATTCGGCCCCATCCTGGCGGAATGCATCGCCATCCACAAGCGAGTCCTCAAGGGGCGCGTGTGGGTGGCCCTGCACATGCACGCCGGTGACGGCAATGTGCACACCAACATCCCTGTCAACAGCGACGACTACGAGATGCTGCAGACCGCGCACGAAGCGGTGGCGCGCATCATGACGCTGGCGCGAAGCCTGGACGGCGTGATCTCGGGCGAGCATGGCATCGGCATCACCAAGCTGGAGTTCCTGTCGGAGGACGAGCTGGCGCCCTTCGCCCGCTACAAGGCCCAGGTGGATCCCGAGGGGCGATTCAACAAGGGCAAGCTGCTGCGGGACATGAGCGGCATGCCGGCGCTCTCGCAGGACCTGCACCTCAGGCGCGCAGACCTTTCGCACGCGTACACGCCCAGCTTTGGCCTGATGGGGCACGAGTCGCTGATCATGCAGCAGAGCGACATCGGTGCCATCGCCGACTCGGTCAAGGACTGCCTGCGCTGTGGCAAGTGCAAGCCGGTCTGTGCCACCCATGTGCCGCGTGCCAACCTGCTGTACAGCCCGCGCAACAAGATCCTGGCGACCTCGTTGCTGATCGAGGCCTTTCTTTATGAGGAGCAGACGCGCCGGGGTATCAGCGTGAAGCACTGGCACGAGTTCGAAGACGTGGCCGACCACTGCACGGTCTGCCACAAGTGCTACACACCCTGCCCGGTCAAGATCGACTTCGGCGATGTGACCATGAACATGCGCAACCTGTTGCGCAAGATGGGCCAGAAGAGTTTCCGACCCGGCAACGCAGCGGCGATGTTCTTCCTGAACGCCACCCGCCCCGAGACCATCAAGTTCATGCGATCGGCCATGGTCGATGTGGGGTTCAAGGCACAGCGTCTGGCCAACGACCTGTTGAACCGACTGGCGCGCAAGCAGACCTCGGCGCCGCCCGCCACCCTGGGGCCGGCACCGGTGAAGGAACAGGTGATCCACTTCATCAACAAGAAGATGCCGGGTGGGCTGCCCAAGAAGACCGCCCGCGCGTTGCTGGACATCGAGGACAAGGACTACGTGCCGATCATCCGCAACCCGCAAATGACCACGTCCGAGACCGAGGCGGTGTTCTATTTCCCGGGCTGTGGGTCGGAGCGCCTGTTCAGCCAGGTGGGACTGGCCACCCAGGCCATGCTCTGGCATGCGGGCGTGCAGACGGTGCTGCCGCCGGGCTACCTGTGCTGCGGCTATCCGCAGCGGGGGTCCGGGCAGTTCGACAAGGCCGAAAAGATCATCACCGACAACCGGGTCCTGTTCCACCGGGTGGCCAACACCCTGAACTACCTGGACATCAAGACGGTGGTGGTCAGTTGCGGCACCTGCTATGACCAGCTGCAGGGCTATGAATTCGACAAAATATTCCCGGGCTGCCGCATCATCGACATCCATGAGTACCTGCTGGAGAAGGGCATCACGCTGCCGAAGGGTCAGGGTGGTTTCCTCTACCACGACCCCTGCCACAGCCCGATGAAACTGCAGGATCCCATGAAGACCGTCAAGGCGCTGGTGGGTGATGGTGTCCTCGAAAGCAAGCGCTGCTGCGGCGAATCCGGCACACTGGGTGTCACCCGGCCTGACATCTCGACGCAGATCCGCTTCCGCAAGGAGGAGGAGATCCGCAAGGGCGAGGCGGCCCTGCGCGCGTCCGGGTCTGTGGACCCCACGGGAAATGTGAAGATCCTCACCTCCTGCCCGAGCTGCCTGCAAGGTCTTACGCGTTATGGCGACGACCTGAGCAATGGCCTGCTGGAGGCCGACTACATCGTGGTCGAGATGGCTCGGCAGATCCTGGGCGAGAACTGGTTGCCGACCTATGTCGACCAGGCCAACCAGGGTGGCATCGAGCGCGTGCTGGTTTGATCCGAGGAGACTGGAAGATGGCTGGACTGGAAAAAGACACCCCGACACCGGTGGACATCACCGTACACAGCGCGTCGCGTGTGCTGGAGATCGCGTTCTCAGATGGGCGAACGTTTCGCCTGCCTTTTGAATTGATGCGCGTCTACTCGCCGTCGGCCGAGGTGCAGGGTCATGGCCCCGGACAGGAGGTGCTGCAGACCGGCAAGCGCGATGTCGATATCGTGGAGCTGGAGGCGGTGGGCAACTACGCGGTGCAGCCGACCTTCAGCGACGGTCACGTCTCCGGCATCTTTTCCTGGGACTACCTCTACTTTCTTGGTGCCCGGCAGGACGAACTGTGGGCTGAATACAACGCCCGCCTGCTGGCAGCAGGGGTGGACCGTGACGCACCGATGGTGCCGAAGGCCGGGAGTGCCTGCGGCAGCCACTGAAGGCGTAGGATTGCTGCATGGCCCAGACACACTTCGGATTCAGAACCGTTGACGAGCGGGAAAAGGCTCAGCGCGTGCGCAGCGTCTTCGACTCGGTGGCGCCCAAGTACGACCTGATGAACGACCTGATGTCGGCTGGCTTGCACCGGGTCTGGAAGCGCTACACCTTGACCGTGGCCCAGGTGCAACCCGGCTTTCAGGTGCTGGACATTGCCGGTGGCACCGGCGACCTGTCACTGGGCTTTTCGCGCCAGGTCGGCCCCACCGGTCTGGTGGTGCACACCGATATCAACGAGGCCATGCTGCGCGAAGGCCGCGACCGCTTGCTCAATGAAGGGGTGGTTCTGCCCTCGATGGTTTGCGACGCCGAAAAGCTGCCGTTCGCCGACGGCAGTTTCGACATCGTCTCGGTGGCTTTCGGCCTGCGCAACATGACCCACAAGGACAGGGCCTTGGCCGAGATGCACCGGGTGCTGCGCCCGGGTGGAAAGCTGCTGGTGCTGGAATTCTCCAGGGTGGCCAAGCCGCTCGAAAAGGCCTACGACTGGTACTCCTTCAGCGTGTTGCCCCGCCTGGGCCGCTGGGTGGCCGGTGATGCAGACAGCTACCGCTACCTGGCCGAGTCCATCCGAATGCACCCTGGCCAGGAAGAGTTGCGTCAAATGATGAAACAGGCCGGGTTCGGGCACGTGGATGTGCACAACCTGACCGGTGGTGTGGTGGCGCTGCATCTGGGGATCAAGTGCCCGTGAGGCAGCGGTTCGCGCTCAAGTGAAGACAGAATCCGCCGATGCAACAGGCGGACACGGGAGACAGGGATGAATCGCGTTCTGGGTTTCATGGGGTTTTCGCTTTCTTCGCCTTCGGTGGCGCTGGCCACTGACGTGGTCGCCGAGCACCCGGGTGCCGGTCTCGCTCCCTGGCTGATAACGGGAGCTCTTTTGGCGGCCGTGCTGGGGCTGGGCGGCTGGCGGCTGGTGCGACGCTCTGCAGGTCACGGATCGGGAACGGAGGCGTTTTCCCACAGCGGACATTCCCAGTTTGACCCGGCCATTCCCCGTCAGTACAGCCCGCTGAATGTCGGCAATGACGCCTCTGCGCGACCGTGGGAGTGCCAGGACACCGCCGATGTGCCAACCGCAGGCGTGGGCGAGCCGATGGACATGACCCACGGAGCCAGGATCCCTGAAGGTTTTGATGTCAAGGCCTTCCTGAGGGACTCCAAAGCCAACTTCATTGCCTTGCAGGCGGCCTGGGACCAGGCCGACATCCAGAGCCTGCGCGCCATGATGACCGAGGGCATGCTGTCCGAGATACAGGCGCAACTGACCGAGCGCGAGCGCGCAGGCCATCCT
>JALOSN010000153.1 GCA_025458415.1 Hydrogenophaga sp. | reverse complement strand
CGGGCGTTGTCTTCGACCGCGCCGGAAGGGCTGAGCACCATGGGCGCCACCACACCCACCCGGGGGTCGGCCATGCGGGCCAGCAGCCGGGGGAAGGGGTCGTCCGGCAGCCGAAGGTCGGCATTGACCACACAGAAAAAGTCTTCCCGGCAATGCCGGAAGGCCTGGTTGTGGTTGCCAGCAAAGCCCAGCGGCGTCGTGTTGTCAATGCGCCGGCTGCCCGCAGGGAGCACCAGAGGCTCGCTCTCCGTGGTGTTGCACGTCACCACCAGCCGGTCGGCTGGCTGGCAGTGGCGCAGATCGGCCAGCAGCTGGTTGGCCAGGTGGGCCTGGCGGTGGGAAACGAGGGACAGGCACAGGCTCATGGCAGCTGACGGGCGTCGCGCAGGGCCCGGCGCAGGCTCGACCAGTAGTCGTGTCGCTGGGCCGAGGTGGCGAGCAGGTACAGGGTCTTGAGGACAAAGCGGACGCGGTCCTTGAGCACCCAGGCGGCGGGCGCGTGGGCCTGCCGGTGCAGGTGCAGCCGGTTGCGCGTGGAGTAGTAGTAGCGCAGGGCGCCATGCTCCACGACCAGACCCTTGCGCACCAGCAGCCGGTCGCTGACGAGCCCGATGCGGTGGTGCAGCCGCGCCTGGTCGGTGCCATAGAGGAGGTAGCCCCGGTCCAGCGCGCGGAAGCACCATTCCAGGTCCACGTTGTCGATGAAATAGTCCTCGCGCATCGGCCCGACGGCCTTCAGCGCCGACATCGAGACCAGGCAGCCCGAGGTGATGAGAAAGCCCGTCCGGATCAGCCCGGTGCTTCCGGGCAGTGCATGTTCGCGCCGGTCGAAGGCGGAGTCGAAGGTCCGAAAGGGGATGCGTCTGCCGGTTTCGGGCCCGATCAGGCGGGGACCGATGGCCGCCACCGGCCGGTCCGATCCGGTCACGGCCAGCTGCCATGCCGCCAGCATCCGCTGGCAGAAATCGTCGTCGATGCCGCTGTCCTGGTCGAACAGGAAGGCCATCGGATAGCCCATGTCCTGTGCGCGGGCCAGCCCTGCGTTCAGTGCGGCCGCCTGGCCGATGTTGCGCTCGAGTGCGAGCACGGCCCGGTTGCGGGGCTGCCGCTGAGCCACCTCTGCGATGGCGGTGGCGTTGGAGGACGCGTTGTCGATGACAAGAAAATCGCAGCCGTTGCGATCCAGTTGTTCCAGCAGCCGGGTCAGCTCAGGCAGGTCCGGATTGAAGGTGACCACGATGGCGCAGGCCAAGCTGGGCGAGTCGACGGCAGCGCGCATGGACCGGACTCAGTCTTTCCAGTTCAACGAAAAATCACCGGACCGGGACAGGTTCGGGTTGTAGGCCGGGTCCGGCAGCAAAGCCCCCCATTTGGTGTTCCACTGCCGCCGTGAAGCGCCGAACCAGCCCAGTTCGCTCAGCAGGTTGACCCGGCCCGAATACGATGGGTCGTCGAACTCGAGGTCGACATACGGTGTCCACACGTTGCTCAGACCCCGGCGATCGAGCTCCAGGCACTTGTCGACCAGGCACAGGCCGCCAGGAAAATCCGGCGTGAGCGGCCCCAGGTCGGCCAGCAGCGGGCGCCGAACCAGCAGCAGGGCGGCCGACAGGGCACGGAACGACTGTTGAAGGGCGCCGCGGCCCGCGTAGCCATGCGAGTTGCGTGGTTTGGTCTTGTGCAGGTAGACCGCACGACCCTCATCGGTGAACAGGATGCCGCCATGGTCCATGTGGCCTTTGGCGTTGTGTACGCGGGGGGCCACAAAACCCACACGTTCCTGGGCTGCCAGCCGCACCAGCTCTTCCAGCCACGCTTCGCTGAAGCGGTCGAACAGGACGGTGCAGATGCCGGCAAAAGGTGCCTGTGCCAGGGGCAGGGCGGCATTGACGCGTTCACTGAGCGGCAGCCCCGGCTGGGCATGGATGAGCTCGATCCGGACCTGTGCCTCGGGCGGCAGGCCGGCGAGCAGCTGTTCGGTCGTGGCGTGCCCGGACATGCACACGATGAACTCCAGGTCGACCCGGCCACGCGAGCGCCACATGGCCGCGATGAGGCCTGCGACGCGGGCGGCGGGAGCGTCCAGGGCGATCAGCATGCTGACCCTGGCGCCCTGGGCGGGCAAGGGGTAGCGGACCCGGTTGAGGAAGGGCAGTTCCGGCGCAGGAAGGACCTCGGCCACCTGCCGGGTGCGATGCAGGTGCTCTTCGATGGCGCGCCTGCCCGCGGTGCTGGCATAGGACTTTTCGGAGTGGTCGAGCGCGGTGCTGCCCTTGATCGCCCGCCAGTGGTAGAGCACCTTCGGTATGTGGCGGATCTGATCCGGGCGCAGCCGCTCCATGGCCCTGAGCGCAAGGTCGTAGTCCTGGGAGCCCTCCAGGCCCTCACGGAACCCGCCGATGTCGGTGATCAGCTGGCGCCGGAACACGCCCAGGTGGCTGACCATGTTCTGGCCCAGCAAGAGGTCGTAATTGAAATCCGGCTTGAAATAGGCGCTGGTGTGGACCGAGCCGTCTTCGTTGATGCGGTCTTCGTCCGAGTAGATGATCCCGACGTCGGGATGCTCCTCGATGCACCTGACCACGGCCGCCACGGCATCGGGTGTGAGCAGGTCATCCTGGTCCAGCAGGAGAACGAAATCGCCATCGGCCAGGGTCAGGGCCGTGTTGGTGCAGGCCGAAATGTGCCCGTTGCGCTCGCGAAAGACCACCTTGATGCGGGCGTCGGCCGCCGCCTGCTGATTCAGGTAGCTGTCCAGCTCCGGGTCAGCGGATGCATCGTCTGCGATGCACAGCTGCCAGCTGGGCAGCGACTGGGCCCGGACCGAGTCGATCGCCTCCTGCAACAGGGGCAGTGGTGGCCGGTAGGTCGGGATGACGATCGAGATCAGCGGTGTCTTGCCGGGGGGCGGCACCGCGGGTGCCGCCTTGGCCTTGGACGTTCTGGCCTGCCACGCGTGGTAGTCGTTTCGTCCGAAGGCACCGGAGCCTGGCACTGTCTCGGGCAGGGCTTGCCCGCTGAATCGCAACCAGAGGCGGTGCAGGTAGGCCGCGCGATACAGGCGGAACTGGGTGGCGGCTTCGCTCAGCGTGGCATGCCAGCCCCCCTGGCTGGCCACGTCATAGGCGATCCGGCTCCAGGTGTGCCGAAGACCCAGGATCCTGAGAATCGGTGTGCGAACCAGGGCTGTCAGGCGCCAGCTGGTCGACTCGGTGATGGCTTCGAGCTCTTGGCGCGCTTCATGCAGCGCCGCCTCGGTCTGGGCCAGACGCTCCCTGGTCTGAGCGAGCAAGCTTTCAGCAAGCTTCAGTCGCTCCAGCAGATCGACAGGCTGGGCGCCCTCTGGCGACTCGTTTTCGGCGGAACTGGAGGACACGGGCGTAGGCGTGGAACGGTTGGCGTGGATGGTTTCCATCGCCCATGGAAGGGCCTGCATTCAGCCCTGGAGGTACTTGGGGACAAGCGAAGCGCAGCGTGGTCGGCGGCGCCGACGCAGCCTTGGATTATCGCACCCGACAGACACGGTCGACCATTCGCCGTCGCGCACCGCGGCGGTACGCCTGGCAGCCTGGCCGCCACCGATGTACCCGGCTTCAGCCGGGCGGCGCTTCCCTGGTGGGGCGCGCGTGACAGGCACCCAGGGTCAACGCCGCCATGATCATGGCTGCCAGTGTCATCAGGACATAGCCGTTGACCATGTGGGGCACGGCGTGGATTCTCACGTGGGTGGAAAACAGCAGTTGCTGGTCGGTGCGCTTGCCGTTGAGCGTGGCCTGGGCGTCTGTACGGGTGGCAGGGGTCAGCCAGGCCGTGACCGAGCGACCGGGTTGACCGTCCACGCCGCCGACGGTCAGCAAGGCCGGTTGCCCAAGCACATCAGCGAGCCTGAACTCGTCAAAACAGACGAACTCCCAGGCGTTGTCATTGATCTTGCGAGCCTGCAGCCGTTGGCTCTGGCTGCGCTCTGCGATGCGCAGCGACACCGAAAACTCACCCTGGTTGCGGCGGTTCATGTAGTTGGCCATCAACAGGCTGACGCAGAAAGGCTGGTTCAGGTCCCGGCCCTGAAGATCGGTGTCCTTCAACAGCAGCGGCTGCTCGATGACAAAGCTGCTCGTGATCTCGCCGGCAGGATGGTGGGGAGGAATCTCACCCGTCGAGGCATGCGTCTGCTTGTAGCGGTAGGCCGCCACATCCTGGTGGTAGTAGAGGAAGAGGATGAAGCCGAACAGCAAGCTCATGGCCAGCCATTGGGCGATCAGGCTGTGCTGCAGTCTCATATGCGCACCTGCTCGAAGAAGGGAATCAGCTGGATCACGTAGGTGTGGAAAAGCGACCACAGCATGCCCAGTGCCATCCAGAGCAGCACGAACACAGGCACGCGCAGCCTCTCGAGCACCAGGCCCATCGACACGATCAGCAAGGGCATGAACGGGTAGAAGTACCGACCCTGCACGCCCCGCAACTCGGCGATCAGGATGTAGGCCTTGTTGGATTGGTAAATGATGAGGGCGCCGTAACAGAAGAACAGGCCCATGCCGTAGTAGATGAGGCG
>JALOSN010000152.1 GCA_025458415.1 Hydrogenophaga sp. | reverse complement strand
GACCTGCGCAGCGGCCGGATGGAAAAGACCGCCGAAGCCCTGGTGGTGCTGGTGGCCATCGACCAGGAAGGCCGCCCGATTCAGGTCGACACCTGGACCCCGGAAACCCCGGGGGAGATGGCGCTGGCCAGCAGCGCCCGCGCCCAGTTCGACAGCACCCGGCCAGCCCCGCTCTGAGCGGTGGCCCGGGGCGATCCGGTTCAGACCAGGGCGCTGGGGCGTGCGGCCACGCGCCGGTGCCAGTCGTCCAGCGCGGGCAGGCCCGCCTCGGCCGGCTTGAAGCGCATCAGGCGGGCGAATTCCACCGTGCAGAAGGCCGTGATGTCGGCGATGGTGAAGCGCTCACCGGCGACCCACGCGTGCTTCTGAAGCTCGCTGTCGAGCCAGGCCGCCGCCTCGCGGAATTTCAGGCCCTGCGACTGGCCAAAATCGGGAAACTGCGGCTGCTCCAGCGGCGCCAGCCCCGGGTGCGTGTGGCGGATGCAGTTGGCGGCTGCCAGCATCAGGTGCCATTCCACCCGCCGGTCGGCCATTTCGATGAAGGCGCGCTCCTCGGCATGGCGTCCCATGAGGTTGGGTTCCGGATGCAGACCCTCCATGTAGGTGCAGATGGCTCGCGTCTCGGTGAGCACCCGACCGTCGTGCAGTTCCAGCGCCGGCACGCGCGCCAGCGGGCTTTTGGAGCGGTAGGCCTCGCTCTTGTGCTCCTGGGCATTGAGGTCGACATTCACCAGGTCCAGGCCCTGCACCTGTTTCTCGACCAGGAACATCAGCACCCGCCGCGGGTTGGGCGCACGTGGCGACACATACAGCTTCATGCACGATCTCCTCTGGCGTGGACGGCGCATGGTAGGGACGACGGGGCGTTCTGTCCCCCCCGTCCTGTCGCCGGCGCGTCAGGCGACCCTGGCCGCTTCCAGCAGGTCGCGCGTGCGCTGGGCCTCGCACCGCGCCGCGGCAGCGAAGTCATCCCCCGACGAGGCGTACAGCACGGAGCGGGACGAGTTGACGATCACCGCACCGGTGGTTTCCGCGCCTTGCGCACGGTAACCGGCTCGGACCGTGGCCACGGCATCACCCCCCTGCGCACCCACCCCCGGAATCAGCAGCGGCAGCGTGGGGGCCAGTTCGCGCACGCGTTCGATTTCGGCCGGGTAGGTGGCACCGACCACCAGCCCGAGCTGGCCGTTGAGGTTCCAGGGACCCTGCGCCAGCCGGGCCACGTGCTCGTACAGGCGAGGCTGACCCTCGACCGAGGCCAGGTGCTGGTTCTGCAGGTCGTCACCGCCCGGGTTGGAGGTGCGGCACAGCAGGAAGGCGCCCTTGCCTTCGTACCTCAGGTAGGGCTGGACCGAGTCGAAGCCCATGAAAGGCGAGAGGGTGACCGCGTCGGCACCGTAGCGCTCGAAGGCCTCGATGGCGTACTGCTCGGCGGTGCTGCCGATGTCGCCACGTTTGGCATCCAGGATGACCGGCACCTGCGGCGCCAACGCGCGCATGTGCCGCATCAGCCTCTCCAGCTGGTCCTCGGCCCGGTGCGCCGCGAAGTAGGCGATCTGCGGCTTGAAGGCAATGACCTGGTCGGCCGTGGCCTCGACGATGGCCGCGCAGAAGTCGTAGATGCGGGACGCGTCGCCCTTCATGCCGGCCGGGAACCGCGCCGGATCGGGGTCCAGGCCCACACACAGCAGGGAACGGTTCTGGCGCTCGGCGCCACGCAGCATGTCGAGAAAGGTCATGGCGCCGATTTTAAGTGGCGCCCTGCAACCGCTCAGGTCTTCGGGTTGGGTCCGTAGGCGTTGTCGCCCGGCTGGCTGTCGAGCACGGCGAACACCAGCAGCACCACCGGACCGATCAGCGGCAGAAAGGCCAGCAGCAACCACCAGCCGCTGCGGCCGATGTCGTGCAGGCGGCGCACCCCCAACGCGATCGAGGGCAGCAGGGAACCGAGCCAGAACAGCCCGGCCAGCAGGCCGATCTGCCGGGACTCGCTGTAGGTGCCCAGCACGGTGTCCACGATGGACAGGCCGATCAGCACCAGCAGGAAGAACAGGAAGAAGAACCAGTACTCCTTGCGGCGCGCGCGCCCCGAAAAGTCCGCATACTTGCCGTAGACCCGTTTGACCCAATCCATCATGGTGCAGCCCTCCTGCCCGATATCGTCCCCAGTATAGGTGCCACCGGGTCCCGGCGACACGAGATGGCGGGACGAAGCCCTAACATCGGCACATGCACGCGCTCACCCGTCAGCAGCTGATCCTGCTCGTTCTGCTCACCCTGGTCTGGGGCATCAACTGGCCCATCATGAAGCTGGGCGTGACCGGTTTTCCGCCGCTGAGCTTTCGCACGCTGTGCATGTGGATCGGCCTGCCGGTGCTGGCACTGGTGCTGGTATGGCGCAAGGTGCCGTTTCGCATCGGCCGCGAACACTGGCCCGAGTTGCTGCTGCTGACGGTCTTCAACATGCTGTTCTGGCACACCCTGGCCATTCTGGCGGTGCAGTCGCTCTCCAGCGGCCGGGCGGCCATCCTGGGCTACACCATGCCGGTGTTCTCCGCCCTGGTGGGGGCGATCTGGTTCGGGCAGCAGCTGGCCGGGCGCGCCTGGGGTGGCGTGGCCGCCGCCGCGCTGGGTGTCCTGCTGCTGCTCTGGCACGAGCTCACCGACCTGACCGGCCGACCGCTGGGCGTGGTCATGATGCTCACCGCCGCAGCGACCTGGGCGCTGGGTACGCAGCTGATGCGCCGCACGCGCATTCCGCATCCCACGCTGGCGCTGTCGTTCTGGATGACCCTGCTGACCACACTCTGGATGAGCGCGCTGGCCGTGCTGTTCGAACGCGGCCAGTGGACGGCGCCCAGCCCCACCGTCTGGTGGTCCATCGTCTACAACGCCCTGGGCGTGTTCGCCTTTGCCCAGGTGGCCTGGCTGTCGCTGGCGCGCGACCTGCCCCCGATAGCGTCCACCCTGTCGGTGATGTTCATTCCGGTCCTCGGGGTGTTCAGCGGCGCCTGGTGGCTGGGCGAGGTGCTGCACTGGCAGGACTGGGCTGCGGTGGGCCTGGTCGTGGTGGCCATCTTTGCGGTGCTGGGTCGACCGGCCTCAGCCAGGGCGGCGTAGGCACCCTTTGTCCGCGCAGCCGCGCCAGAGAGGGGGACGCCGCGTCAGCGGCGCAGGGGGGTGCCTGCGGTATCCATGGCCAGGCACAGGTCGGCCCAGGCCTTGCGCTTGTCGATCGGGTTGCGCAACAGATAGGCCGGATGGTAGGTCACCACCACCGGCACCCCCTGGTAATGGTGCACCTGGCCCCGCAGGCGACCGATGGGCTCGTTGCTGCCCAACAGGGTCTGCACCGCAAAGCGGCCCATGGCCAGGATGAGCCGCGGTCTGAGCAGGGCCACCTGACGCACCAGAAACGGCTCGCACTGGGCGATTTCGGGTGGTTGCGGGTTGCGGTTGGCGGGCGGACGGCACTTGAGCACGTTGGCGATGTAAACCCCCTGCGCACCCTGCCCCTGGCGGCTGCGACCCACCGCCTGCAGCATCCGGTCCAGCAGTTGGCCGGCCGCACCGACGAAGGGTTCGCCCTGCAGGTCTTCGTTCTCGCCGGGCGCCTCGCCCACCACCATCCAGTCCTGCGGCCCAGGGGACAGGCCTGGCAGGCGGCCACCGCCGTCCGCAAGGCATCCCAGTCCATCTGCTCGATGCCCTGGGGCCGCAGCGCCCCATCCGCCACAGGAGCGACCGCGGGCGGTCGGGATGCAGACTGGGCGACCGGCGCCGGCCGGGCGGGCGGCTCTGCGCGCATGGATTCAGGCCGGGCGGGCTCAACGGCCTTGGCAACCTCGACAGCCGCTGCGGCCCTGG
Source organism: Hydrogenophaga sp. (assembly GCA_025458415.1). GTDB lineage: Bacteria > Pseudomonadota > Gammaproteobacteria > Burkholderiales > Burkholderiaceae_C > Hydrogenophaga. Next base: position 4,574 of record JALOSN010000152.1, on the reverse strand, counting down.
GCGCCCAGACGCGCACCCCCATTTCGGCCAGCATGGCACGCTGGCGGGCGTCCAGATCGGTGACGAAGGAACGCTTGTCGCTCACGAGCCCCCCCCGGCTGCCGGCCGGTCCAGCAGCAGACTCATGACCACGGCGTGTTCGCGCTCGCGCGGGCCGTCGGGGTAGTAGCCCTTGCGCAGGCCGACCTGATGGAAGCCGTAGCCCGTGTACAGGGCTCGCGCCACAGCGTTGCTCTCGCGCACCTCCAGCCACAGGCAGTGCGCACCCTGTCCACGCGACCAGAGCACCAGCGCATCGAGCAGAAAGCGCCCCCACCCCTGGCGCCGGTGGTCGGGCGAGACGGTGATGTTGAGCAGGTGCACTTCGTCGACCCCGCGCATGGCGACCATGTAGCCCAGCAGGACCCGTCCGTCCCTTTCCGACCACACCATCTCACCCGGTCGCGCTTCGCCCAGCAACAGCACCACCGGGTGCCCGGCCGCGAGTGAATCCCGGAAGTGCCGAACCGACCAGGGATGGGCATAGGCGCGCTTTTCCATGTCGCAGACCACATCCAGATCGGCTTCGGTCATGGGCACGAAGGCCACGCGGCGCTCGACCGGTACGGCGGGTGGCACCGGCCACAGGCCACCCATGCCCGGCGTATCGGAAGCGGTGAGCGCGTTCATGCGGGTGCGACGTCGCTCAACGGGCCACACCTGGCGGCTGACCCTCGCGCTCTTCGGTGGTCCGGGCCACCTTGTCGCGCACGTACAGGGGTTGCGCCTCGTGCGCGCTCACGGCGGCTCCGGCGGCCATGAGCGACGGAGCCAGTCGCAGCAGGGCGCCGGCGTCGGGCAGGGCCTGGCAGCGCGCCGGCGGGAGCGCGCCCAGTCGATCGCCATAGACCTCGAACACGTTGCCGGCCAGCAGTCCGCCACCGGCCGGTGGCCACCAGGGCGCCAGGTAGTCCGCCAGCGCCTCGGGCCGGCTCAGGCGCGGCGCGGCCAGCAGCGACCAGCCCGCTGCCGAGCGCGCATAGGGAGCGACGTAGATTTCGTCCATCCGGGCGTCAAGCAGGGACATCACCACCCGGGGCTCGGCGTGACCATCGGCCACCTGCTGGTGGCGCGCCTGCTCGGCCAGCGCCAGCAGGGTGTCGACCGGCAGCACCGGCAGGCGCGCACCATAGGCCAGGCCCTGGGCCACCGCGCAAGCGGTGCGCAGTCCGGTGAAGGCGCCCGGGCCACGCCCGAACACCACGGCATCCAGCGACTGCAAGGCCCATCCGGCCTCATCGAGCAGTTGCTGCACGGCGGGCAGCAGGTCGGTCGAGGCCTGCGCTGCGCCTGCACCGGACCGGGTCCGGACCGGATCGCCCGGCCGGCCGCCACCCACGGCCACGCTCAGGCGGTCGGTGCTGGTTTCGATGGCCAGGAAGCGGGGCGAAGTCGCGCTGGCGTGGTCGGCCGGCGGCAGGGAAACGGTCATGCGTCGATTATCGGCCAGCTCGACCGCCGGGCACCCCTGGCGCCAACGGCGACAGGCCCGCTCGCCATAATGGGCACCATCATGTCGATGCCTTGTGTCCCTCCGCCTTCGCTGCGGCCTGCGAGCTGGAGCCGCCGCCTGAACCGCCTGCTGGGCGGACTGGCGCTGGCCGTGCCAGGACTGGCACTGGCCGCCAGCGACGGCCTGCCGCTGGCGGTGGGCTCTGCCCTGCAGAAGGCTGGCCTGCCCGCGGCATCCCTGTCCGCCCTGGTGGTGGCGGCGGACGGGCCGGCCGTCGAACGCCTGCGCCACCGGGCGGAGGCCGCGGTCAACCCGGCCTCGGTGATGAAACTGGTGACCACCTACGCCGCGCTGGACATGCTGGGGCCGGATTACACCTGGAACACCGAATTCCGCACCGACGGCGAGGTGGTCGAGGGTGTGCTGCGCGGCAACCTGTATGTGCGTGGCGGTGGCGATCCCAAGCTGGTGCTCGAGCGCCTGCAGGAGGCCTTCATCAGCGTGCAGGACAAGGGCGTGCGGGTGATTCTGGGCGACATGGTGCTGGACCAGAGCGCCTTCGAGCTGCCGCCGCACGATCCGGGGGCCTTTGACGGCGAAGCCTTGCGCCCGTACAACGCGGCGCCGGAGGCGCTGCTGGTGAACTTCAAGTCGGTGGTGCTGCACTTCACGCCGGACCTGCGCAAGCGGGTCGCCCATGTGCGCAGCGAGCCGCCGCTGGAGGGGCTGGCCATCGACAGCACGGTGCCACTGGCCCGGCTGGCCTGCGGCGACTGGCGCGGTGCCCTGCGGGCCCGCTTCGACGATGCCAACCGCATCCGGTTCGAGGGGCAATTCCCCCAGAGCTGTGGCGAGCGACAGTGGCCGGTGGCCTATCAGGATCCGGGCAGCTACGCCGCCCGCGCCATGGAGGGCATGTGGCGGGCCACCGGGGGATCGCTCACCGGCCAGGTGCGCCAGGGACTCACGCCACCGGGCACCGTGCTGCTGCACGAGGCCCGGTCCTTGCCGCTGTCGGACATCATCACCGACGTCAACCAGTGGAGCAACAATGTGATGGCCCAGCAGGTCTTCCTGACCCTGGGCCGTCTCACGCCGACCCAGGTCATGACCGAGGGCCGGCTGGCGGACCGGCTGGCGCCGGTGCGCACCGCCCGCTTCGAGCACGCACGCGAGGTGGTCGGTGCGTGGTGGCGTCGCACCCTGGGCATCCGCCACGAAGTGCCCGTGATGGACAACGGCGCCGGCCTGTCGCGCGTCGAACGCATCACCCCGGACGCGCTGGGCGCCCTGCTGCGGCATGCGGCGGTGCACCCGCGCGGCGATCAGTTCGTGCAATCGCTCTCGCTGGCCGGCGTCCATGGCACCGCAGCCCGTTATGCCCGGGCACCGGGTAGCCAGGCACGGGGCCAGGCCTGGCTCAAGACCGGCACGTTGCGCGACGTGATCGGGGTGGCCGGCTATGTGCAGGCGGTCGGTGGCAAACGGTATGCGGTGATCGCCTTCGTGAACCACGAACAGGCGCCGGCGGGGCGCCCGGCCATTGACGCCCTGATCGACTGGGTGGCCGCACTGCCGAACTGAAAGCCCGCACCGGCGCGGTGCGGCCGATTCCGGGACAATGCGCTTCGGGCGACCACCTTGGCACCGACACCTCATTCCACCATGGCATTGCAAGACACCATCGGCTACCTGGCCGCCAGCCTGACCACGCTGAGCTTCCTGCCCCAGGCCCTGCACACCTTTCGCACCCGGGACGTTTCGGGCATCTCGCTGGGCATGTACAGCAGCTTCACGCTGGGCATCGCGCTCTGGCTGGTCTACGGCTGGATGATCTCGGCCTGGCCTGTGGTGGTGGCCAATGTCGTCACGCTGGTGCTGGCCAGCAGCATCCTGGTGATGAAGCTGCGCTACCACCCGCGCAGCTGAAGGCCATTCAACGGGCTCAGGCAGCAGCCCGCTGAAGGCGGTCGCGCACGCCGTCCCAAGCCTCGCCCTCCGGCGGGGTCTCCACCCAGATCAGCCGCACCCCGCTGGTGTCCAGCTCGCGCAGCACGGCAAACAGCTCCTGGGCGGCCCGAGCCGGGTCATCGGGCATGCGGCGCAGCACCACGCCACGGGCTGCCTTCAGCGGCGCACGGGCGTAGACAGCGACGTGCCTGGCGTCAGCACCCAGCACGTCCAGCGCCGCCTGCAGCGGCCCGGCGCCCATCAGCCGCACCGGCACCGTGGGCGCGTAATGCGACGCCAGCGTACCCGAGGCACGGGGCGCCGCCTCATCGGGTTCGCGCACCGGCAGGCCACAGGCTGCCGCCAGCTGCGCCGGCGTGATCATGCCCGGGCGCAGCAGCACCGGCTGGCCACGTGAGCAGTCGACAATGGTCGACTCGATGCCCACCGGGCAGGGCCCGCCATCGAGCACCAGCAGCGCGTCGTCGGACAGGGCCGCGAATTCCTCGGCCACATGGGCTGCCGTGGTCGGGCTGACACGGCCGAAGCGGTTGGCGCTGGGAGCGGCCACGCCATGCACGCCATGCGCCCGGGCGGCCACCAGCAGCGCCTGGGCCACCGCATGCGAGGGGCAGCGCAGGCCGACCGAGTCCTGGCCACCGGCGGCCACCGCAGCCACCTCAGGCCGGCGCGGCAGGATCAGGGTCAGCGGCCCGGGCCCAGTCACCGCCCTGGGCGGGCGGCAGGTGCACGATCAGCGGGTGGTCGCTGGGCCGACCCTTGGCCTCGAAAATGCCGCGCACCGCGCTGGCGTTGCCGGCATCGGCCGCCAGGCCATACACCGTTTCGGTGGGCATGCCGACCAGGCTGCCCGCGGCCAGCCGCTGTGCGGCCTGCTCGATGGCGGCCGGGTCGCGGGCGTTCAGGGTCAGGGGCACAGGATCAGTCCAGCGCGTGAAGGCCCAGCCATGAGAGGACCTGAGCCGCCGTTTCGCGCACCTGCGCCACCGAGGCCCCGGTGACGTTCAGGTGCCCCATCTTGCGGCCCGGGCGCGCGCTGAGCTTGCCGTACAGGTGCAGGTGGGTGCCCGGCAGCGCCAGCACCTGCGCCCAGGGTGGCGACACCGGATGT
>JALOSN010000151.1 GCA_025458415.1 Hydrogenophaga sp. | reverse complement strand
ATCCAGCGCCTGTTCACCTGGTTCGGTTTTCCGCTGATGGTGGACGCCGAGAACTGGATGTCGCACCCGGGGGCGGGCCAGGCCATTCTGAATGTGTTCCGTCACCCCAGGACGCCGCAGCACTTCGTGGTGCTGTCGGGCGATGTGCACTATTCGTTCGTGTACGACGTGGAGCTGCGCGAGCGGGTGCGCGGCCAGGTGCGCGGCCCGGACATCTGGCAGATCTGCAGCAGCGGACTGCGCAACGCGTTTCCAGCCCGGCTGCTGGACTCGCTGGACCTGGCCAACCGCTGGCTGTACTCGCCGCGCTCGCCGCTGAACTGGTTCACGCGCCGGCGCAGCATGCGGGTGATTCCGCGCAAGCCCGAGGGCACGGCACACGGCCGGCGCCTGCTCAACGGCAGCGGCATCGGCCTGGTGGAGCTGGACGACGAGGGCGTGCCCTGGCGCATCCGGCAGTTGCTGTGCGATGGCCGCTGGGTCGGCTTCACCCGGCGCGAGGCCGAGTCGCGCTGGGACTGAGCCGGCGGGCGCTGCCTTACCATCGGCCCATGAACCCCAGCAGTCGCAGCCTCGACCGTGGCCTGCAGGCCACCGTCCGGCTGGCGGTGCAGCACCCGCGCACGGTGCTGGCCTGCTGGCTGCTGCTGGCCGCGTTGTGTGCCGTGCTGGTGGTGCGCAGCGGTGGTTCGGCCTTTGGCACCGACATCGAGCGCAGCGACGGCTCCGAGTCGGTGCGGGCCGACGCCCTGTTGCGGGCGCACCTGCCCACGCTGCAGGCGCCCGACCAGCCCAACGAGGTGCTGGTGCTGCACGCGCCGGACCTGACGGTCGACGATGCCGACTACGTCCTGGCCGCCCAGGCCCTTGCCGAGCGGCTGCAGGCCCTGGGCAGCGGGGTGATTGCCGGCGGGCGCAGCTACTTCATGGACGGGGACCCCACGCTGGTGTCGGCCGACCGCCACACCACCCTGGTGCCGCTGGTGCTGGTGGACCCGCGCCACCAGGTCCAGGCGCTGCGCGACGCCGTCCAGGCGGCCTCGGCCGGCGGCCCGCTGACGGTGACCCTGGTGGGGTCGGCCAGCGTGGGCCTGGCCTACCGCGACCTGGCCGACAGCGACCTGCGCGCCGAGCTGCGTGTGGGTGTGCCCGCAGCGGTGCTGGTGCTGCTGCTGGTGTTCGGCAGCGTGGTGGCCGCCTCGTTGCCGCTGCTGGTGGCGGCGGTCTCGATCACGGTCGCCCTGGCCCTGGTGGTGCTGGTGGCGCAGTTCACCCCGGTGTACTTCCTGGTCGTCAACATGGTGTTGATGATGGGCCTGGCGGTCGGCATCGACTACGCCCTGTTCCTGCTGGTGCGCTACCGCGAGGAGCGGCTGGCCGGCGCCCCGGTGCTGGCGGCGGTGGAAAGCAGCGGCGCCAGCGCCGGGCATGCCGTGCTGTTCTCGGGGGCCACGGTGGTGGTCGCGCTGGCCGGTCTGTTGCTGGTGCCGACCAGCGTGTTTCGCGGGCTGGCCGCGGGTGCCATCGCGGTGGTGCTGGTGGCGGTACTGGCGTCGCTGACGCTGTTGCCGGCCCTGCTGCGTTTGCTGGGGGACCGCGTCGACAGCGGGCGCCTGCCGCTGCCGCGCCGCTGGGGAGACGGCCAGGGCATGGCCGCCCGCACCGCCCGTTCTGCCGTGCGCCGGCCGTGGCTGACGCTGCTGGTGTCGGTGGGCCTGCTGGGCCTGCTGGCCGCCCCGGCGCTGCAGATGCGCATCGGCTTTGCCGGCATCGAGACCCTGCCCCCGCAGCTGGAAACGCGCCAGGCGTTTGACCGCCTGCAGTCGAGTTTCCGCATCGGGTCGGTGGCCGATGCGGTGGTGGTGGTCGACACCGGCAACGGCGCCGACGGGGCCGCGGTGGATGCGGCCCTGCAGCGCCTGCGCCAGGCCATGGCCGCTGACCAGGGCTTCATTGCCGAACACGCCAGCGAGCGGCGCAGCCCGGATGGGCGGCTTCGTGTGCTGACCGTGCCCATGCCGGGGGACGCCGAAGGTGAACCCGCGCTGGCCGCCATCGAGCGCCTGCGCAGCGCCCTGGTGCCGCACGCGTTTGCTGCCCTGACCGTGCCGGTCATGGTGACGGGCGTCAGCGCCGGCTACCTCGATTTCTTCAACCTGACCCGCCAGTACGCCCCGCTGGTGATCGGGCTGGTGCTGGGTCTGAGCGTTGTGCTGCTGACCTGGGCTTTCCGGTCGGTGGTGGTGCCGCTGAAGGCGGCGGCGCTGAACCTGCTGTCGGTCGGCGCTGCCTACGGCGCGCTGGTGCTGGTGTTCCAGCACGGTGTCGGGGCGGCCTGGCTGGGCTTTCAGCAGGTGCCCATCATCGAGGCCTGGATTCCCCTGTTCCTGTTCACGGTGCTCTATGGCCTGTCCATGGACTACCACGTGTTCCTGCTCAGCCGCGTGCGCGAGCACTACGACCGCACGGGTGACAACGCCGACGCCGTGGTGCAGGCGGTGGGCAGCACCGCGGGTGTCATCACCGGCGCGGCACTGATCATGGTGGCCGTGTTCGCCGGTTTTGCGACCGGGCAACTGGTGATGTTCCAGCAGATCGGTTTCGGTCTGGCGGTGGCGGTGCTGCTCGACGCGACGCTGGTGCGCCTGCTGCTGGTCCCGGCCTCGATGACGGTGCTGGGTGACCGCAACTGGTACGCGCCGCGGTGGCTGGACGGTCACCCCGGGCCTCGAAGCGCAGACTGAGGGAGCGAGCGGGCATGTCCATTCAGCACCCAAACGACCCCGCTGGACCCGGGTCTCCGCTCGTCTGGCGGGCCGCCTTTGCCAGCCCCGAGGGGCGCTGGCTGGCGCTGGGGGTGGCACTGGCCACCATGGGTCTGGTCGGTCTGGGCGCGGCCTGGCACTGGTGGCCTGAGCAGGCGCTGACCCTGGCCGCCATGAGCGGCCTGAACCTGATCATCGGGCGCGCTGCCGGCATGGCCTACGGGTATGCCAGCGGGCTCGACCACCTGCCGGTGATCGCCTGCAATGTCCTGGTCGAGACGGTGCAGGTGCTGGTGATCTACCCGCTGTTCGTGCTGGGCTGCCGGCAGTGGCTGCTGCCGCCCTGGCTGGCGGCGCCGCTGGCGCGCCTGCGGGCCAGCGCCGAAGGCAGCCACGCCGCGGTGCGCCGTTTCGGCATGGCGGGGCTGTTCGTCTTCGTGTTCATGCCGTTCTGGATGACCGGGCCGGTGGTCGGCTCCATCATCGGCTACCTGCTGGGTCTGCGCAACCGCACCACGCTGGTGGTGGTGCTTTCCGGCACCTACCTGGCGATTGCGGTCTATGCGTTGTTCCTGGACGAGGTCGACGCCTGGGCCTCGGCCTATGGCCAGTACGCGGCGTTTGTGGTGCTGGTGGCACTGGCCGCGCTGGCCATGCTGGTGCGGCGCTGGCGCAGGCCGCCCCGCTGAGCCCGCGTCCTGGCGCAAGCCGGTCCGCGATCAGCCGGCGGCCTTGCCGGGCTGGCGCAGCCAGACCACCACCAGGGTCACGATGGTCAGCGGGATGACGAAGCCGATCATGGCGGTGGAGAACAGCTGCAGGGCAGCGTGCTGTTGCGCGGCCAGCAGGAGGTAGGTCACATAGGCCACGTAGTAGCCCAGGAAGACGGCGCCTTCCCAGCGGGCGATTTCGCGCCCGGTGACGAACACGGGCAGGCAGGCCAGCGCGACAGCCAGCATGACCCAGATGTCGAAGTTGAGCACCGCCGGCGCCACCGCCAGGCCGCCGCTGCCGGCCACCAGGCCGCTCAGTCCCACGCAGCCGAGGATGTTGAAGGTGTTGCTGCCCACCACGTTGCCCACCGCAATGTCCCGCTCGCCCTTGATGGCGGCGGTAATGGACGTGGCCACCTCGGGCATCGACGTTCCGGCGGCCACGATGGTCAGGCCGATCACCACGTCACTGACGCCAAACGCCCTGGCAAATGCGACCGAGGCATCGACCAGCCAGTCGGAGCCCACCACCAGCAGCGCCAGACCGATCACGATCAGGCCGATCTGGGCGGCCCAGTGGGCGTCCCAGGCGCCGGGCTCGGCCGGACGCACCTCGTCGTCGAATTCGGTGGCTTCCAGCGCGTTCTGCCGTCGGGACTGGATGACCAGGAAGCCGGTGTAGGCGAGCATCAGCACCAGCAGAAGTGCACCCTCCCACATCTGGATGCCGCCGTCCAGCGCCATCACCAGCAGCAGCAAGGACGCACCCAGCATGATGGGGATTTCCTGCCGGATCAGCTGCACGTGCACCACCAGCGGCACGATCAGCGCGCTGGCGCCCAGGATGAACAGCACGTTGAAGATGTTGCTACCCACCACATTGCCCACCGCGATGTCGCCCTTGCCGTCCAGGACCTGGCACCGATCACCAGGGCCGTCAGGCCGGCAGAAAACCACAGAACCTGCATCCAGAGCATGGGTATCCCTCCAGGTCACGATCGGACCGTGTCTTTGAGAAAAGCCTGCCGGACCAGGCCCGGCAGGCTTCAAAGACTGTCATTCTCGGGGAAAACCCGGTAGAAACACGGATGAGACCTTCAGTTTTTTGCTGAAGGTCTCATCGGTTCCATTGGGACCCTGATGCCGTCCAGGGGTCAGTGGGGTTCGTCACTGCCGTCTGCCGGCGCCACCGCAGCGCCCAGCGACCAGGTGCCCAGCGTCAGCACGGCCGCATCGGGTCCGGCGCGACGCCGGCGCTCGACTTCCAGCTCCAGCAGCTCGGTCTCCAGGCAGGCGCGGCGCGTCTGCAGCCGCAGC
>JALOSN010000150.1 GCA_025458415.1 Hydrogenophaga sp. | reverse complement strand
GAGGTCGACTTCGATGTAGCGGAACAGCATCTCCGAGCGGTCCACCCACATGTCCTTGACCGAGCCGGCCACCTCACCATCGGCGCCATAGACCGGCAGCCCACGTGGGTCGGTGTCCTGCCGTGCCACGCCGTGGTCGGATGCCACGCGCAACGGGACAATCTTGACCTCACCCTCGAAGGTCATATCGGGGTGATCGGCACGCTGCGCCCAGGCGCCCGGCCCCACACCGGCCAGCAGCGGATCGCCCTTGGGTTCCAGCGGTGATCCGATCCAGCCGTGCATGGGCTCAGCGTCGTAGCTGCCGTCGGGACGGGCCAGGTCGGGGCTGAGCAGTTCCCGGCCATCGGCCAGCCGATAGGTCTTGGGGCCTGGCACATTGGGCCAGCCCGAAGTCTTGGGCCCGTTTTCGCGTCCGGGATCCATCGGGTAACCCTCGCGGTGGTTTTCCCTGACAAGGTAGTAGATCAACCCCGCAAAGAAGGCCCAGAAGGCATACAGCACGAGCTGGGCTACGTCGACGTACTGGGTGATGGCGCCTGTTTCCATGGTGGTTCTCCTGAGGTGAGGCGGTTCGGCGGGCGGTTGCGTGTGACAAGAAGGAACGGTGGCGTTGGGGTCAGCCCGGCATCTCGGCCAGACCCATCGTGCGGGGCTGCGGTGGTGCATCACGCCGGCGTCGGACCAGGGGACCGAGGGCAATCAGGACCACGAACAGCAGGTAGATTTCCAGGTGGAAGACAAAGCTGTAGCCGGTGACTGGCGAGTTGAGTGCGGAGCCGAGCCAGCCGGCCGCGGCCAGACCGGACACCGCGTCGCGCAGCACACCACCGACGGCCATGGCCACCCCGGCCGCGGTCGCCTGCACGGCACCCCATGCCCCCAGGACCAGACCCGTGTGCTCGCGCTCGGGCAGGTCCATGGCCGTCAGCAGCATGCCGACCGAGAACAGGCCGCCGCCGAATCCGATCAGGGCTGCACCGAGCTGGAACATCCAGCCCATGGCCAGGGGCGCGGAAAAAATCACCAGGGCGAAAGCCGGCAGGCCCAGCAGCGCGCCATGGGCGGCCAGCCGGACCGGGTCCATGCCCCGGCCCAGAAAGCGCGCCGACAGGCCGAAAGCCAGCAAGGCACCGGCTGCGCTCATGGCGGTCAACAGGCTGGTCATGCCCACGTCCATGCCCAGCACCTGTCCGCCATAGGGTTCCAGCACGATGTCCTGCATGCTGAAGGCTGCGGTGCCCAGGCCGACGGTCCAGAGAAAGCGGCGCATGCGGGGTATCGCCATCAACCGCTTCCAGCTGCGCGAGAAGCCGTTCGCCTCGCGTGCCCCACGGCGTGCCTGGCGGGGTTCCTGCTTCCACAACGAGGCCAGGTTCAGCAAGGCCACCAGCACCGCGCAACCCTGTACCACCTGAACCAGCCGTGTCGGGCTGAAGTCGGCCAGCAGACCGCCCAGGCCGACACTGCCGGCTATCAGGCCCAGCAGCAGCATGGTGTACAACAGGGCAACCACTCGCGGCCGGCGGTCCGCGGGTGAAAGGTCGCTGGCCAGGGCCATGCCCGCCGTCTGCGTGACCTGGATGCCCGCCCCCACCAGCAGGAAGGACAGGGCCGCTCCGATACGGCCAGCCCACACGGGCACGCCCTGCCCCTCGGGCAGCGTCAGCAGCAGCAGGGCAAACGGCATGATGGCCAGGCCGCCGAACATCAGCAGCGTCCCAAGACCCATGTACGGCATGCGGCGCAGCCCCAGCGCCGAAGGATGCGTGTCGCTGCGATAGCCTATCAGGGCCCTGGCTGGCGCAAACACCAGCGGCAGCGCCACCGACAGCGCCACCCACCAGGCGGGCACCCCCAGTTCGACGATCATCACCCGGTTCAGGGTGCCGACCATCAAGGCCAGCGTGATACCAATGGACAACTGGAACAACGACAGGCGCAGCAGACGCCCCAGCGGCAACTCGACCGACGCCGCATCGGCAAAGGGCACCCAGCGCCGGGTGATGCCGATCGCCCAGGCCGGTGAGAGCATGCGCATCAGGTTCACCGGCGCCACTCCCACGCCTGCGAGGTGTAGAAACCGCTTGCCACCCGCCGTGAACGGCCCTCGCTCCAGCCGTCCTGGCCGATGCGCGCCCGCAAGCCGCTGCGCAGCTGGTCCTGAGACACCGGCGTCAGTGCCGGCGAGCGGTCGCTTCGGGGGAACAGCCGCCCCATGCGGTGCATGGCGGCCAGCAGGGGCGTGCGGGGCGCAAAGGTAAACAGCAGACTGCCCCGGGTGCGGCGGGACAGTCGGTCCAGCGCCGCCACGATGTCGGCGGTGTCGTAGTGGATCAGCGAGTCCATGGCCACCACATGGTCGAAATGCCCGAGGCCTTCGTCCAGCATGTCGCCCGAGGTGAAGCGGATGCCTCCCCCCTGCCCGCCGGCCTGCACCTGACCATGGCGCTCCCGCGCCAGTTGCACCAGTGTCGGCGACAGGTCGATGGCCACCACTTCGGCGCCACGTCGGGCCGCCTCCACCGCAAACGCGCCGGTGCCGCAGCCGGCATCCAGAAGCCGCAGACCGCGCATGTCGGACGGCAACCAGTCCAGCAGGGTGTTGCGCATCTGGTCACGCCCGGCACGCACGGTCGCGCGGATGCGGCCCACCGGCGCGTTGGAGGTCAGCCGCTCCCAGGCCTGGGCCGCGGTCCGGTCGAAGTAGTGTTCGATTTCGGAACGGCGCTCGATGTAGTTGGCGTTGGAGGTTTTCATGGCAGAACCATTCAGTCAAAACCGAGCAGGTCGAAGATGTCACGGTCCTTCATGGGCACCGCGGCCATGGGCTCAGCACCCGCCCACAGGGCGGCTGCCAGCCGCAGGTACTCCCGCTTCACCGCTTCCAGCTCGGGCGAGGTCTCCATCTCGAACAGCGTGCTCTTCTTCAGACGGCTGCGCCGGATCACGTCGAGGTCCGGAAAGTGGGCCGCCAGCTTCAGGCCGATGCGCTCGTTGTACTTGTCGATCTGGTCGGTAGCGGCGCTGCGATTGGCAATGACTCCGCCCAGACGCACGTTGTAGTTCTTCGCCTTCGCGCCGATGGCCTGCACGATGCGGTTCATCGCGAAGATCGAATCAAAGTCGTTGGCGGTGACGATCAGCGCGCGGTCAGCGTGTTGCAGGGGCGCGGCAAAACCGCCACAGACCACGTCACCCAGCACGTCGAAGATCACCACATCGGTGTCTTCCAGCAGGTGGTGTTCCTTGAGCAGCTTGACGGTCTGCCCGACCACATAGCCCCCACAGCCGGTACCGGCCGGCGGGCCGCCGGCTTCGACGCACATCACGCCGTTGTAGCCGGGAAAGACGAAGTCATCCGGTCGCAGTTCCTCGGGGTGGAAATCCACGGTTTCCAGCACGTCGATCACCGTGGGCAGCATCTTCTTGGTCAGTGTGAAGGTGCTGTCGTGCTTGGGGTCACAGCCGATCTGCAGCACCCGCTTGCCCAGGTGCGAGAAGGCTGCGGACAGGTTGGAGCTGGTCGTGCTCTTGCCAATGCCACCCTTGCCGTAGATGGCAAATACCTTGGCATTGCCGATCTTGACCGAGCCGTCCATCTGCACCTGCACGCTGCCCTCGCCATCGGCACGCTGGACCCTGCCGGAAGCACGCCGCAGGTCGGTCAGGGGAACGCTGGTTTCAGTGATCATGCAGGGGCTCCTTCGAACACGCCTTCGAGCCGGTCTTCCAGCTCTTCGCTGGCTTCGCGCAGCGCCTTCAGGACCGAAGGATCGGGTTGCCAGAACTGGCGATCGGACGCTTCCAGCAGGCGGCTGGCCAGCCGCGCCGAAGCGGTGGGATTGAGCTCGGCCAGGCGCTTGCGCATCTCCGGGTCGAGCATGAAGGCCTGGGTCAGCTGTTCGTACACCCAGGGTTGCACCTGGCCGGTGGTGGCCGACCAGCCCATGGTGTTGGTCAGGTGCACCTCGATCTGGCGCACGCCCTCGAAACCGTGCTTGAGCATGCCTTCGGTCCACTTGGGGTTGAGCATGCGAGTGCGGGTCTCGATGGCCACCTGCTCATTGAGGGTGCGCACCGTGCCGCCGCCATGGCTGTCCCGGGTCTGGTCACCGATATAGACCGGCGCCACCTGCGCACCTGCCCCGTCGCGCTGCACCTTGGCGCGCTGGATGGCGCGGCTGACCCCGCCCAGGGTGTCGAAATAGGTGTCCACGGTGGTCACACCCAGCTCGACCGAATCGAGATTCTGGTAGGCCAGCTGGACGTCGGCCAGCACGCTCTTGAGCAGCTGGGCCTGTTGCATCGGCTGCCCGGCACGACCGTAGGCGAAGCCCTTGCGGCGGCTGTAGGTCTCGGCGAGTTCGTCCGGATCTTCCCAGCGGCTGTTGTCGATCAGGCCGGGCCTGGTAATCCAGCGCATGGCGCCGGATGGCGTTGAGCTCCAGGGGTTCGTCGGCGCTGGCGGCCAGGAACGCGGCTTCGGCCAGAAGGCGAATCTGCAACGGCAGCAGGTCGCGGAAGATGCCCGACAGCGAGATCACGACATCGATGCGCGGGCGGCCCAGCTCCTGCAGGGACATCAGTTCGGCGCCCGCCAGCCGGCCGTAGCTGTCGAAGCGGGGCCGGGCGCCCATCAAGGCCAGTGCCTGTCCGATCGGACCGCCCTCGCTCTTGAGGTTGTCGGTGCCCCACAGCACCATGGCGATGCTGTCCGGGAACGCGTTGCCATCCGCCATGTGCCGCGCAATCAGCCGCTCGGCCTGTCGCGCGCCATCCTTGACTGCGTAGGCACTGGGAATGCGGAATGGATCAAAGCCGTGCACGTTGCGTCCGGTCGGCAGGATGGCAGGGGTGCGCAACAGGTCACCGCCAGGTGCAGGCCGCAGGAACCGACCATCCAGCGCGCGCAGGATGCCATCCATTTCATGGTCCTGGCACAGCAGCGTGTCGGTTTCAGCCAACGCCACCAGGGTCCTGAGCAACTGCGCCCGCGCTTCGCCCGCCAGCTCCGCCAGCCCACGCACCTGAGCCAATGCGGTCTCGGGCGTGGCGCCCTGCACCATGGCTTCCACCGCCGGTCGCAGGCGCTGCTCCCCCGATGTCTCGCCATGGGTGGCCTCGGCGCAGGCGAGCAGCAGCTCAACCCGCTCGCATTCGCCTGGCACCTGCCCCACCACATGAAGGCCGCAGGGAATCAGCGTGTACTCCAGCTCCAGCACGGCATCGGTCAGGCGGTTGACTCTCGACTCGGCGTCCGAAGCCCAGGGTTCGGCTTCACCGGACAGATCCAGTTCGGTCGCCAGGGCCTGGATCATGGGGACCATCTCTTCTCGCTCGCCTTGGGCCTCGGGTTCCAGGCTGCGGTAACGCTCCAGCAGGTCCTTGAGCTCCATCAGTCCCTTGTACAGGCCGGCCTGCGCCACCGGTGGCGTCAGGTAGCTGATCAGGGTGGCGGCTGCCCGGCGCTTGGCGATGGTGCCTTCGGACGGGTTGTTCGACGCGTACAGGTACATGTTCGGCATGTCGCCGATCAGGCGGTCGGGCCAGCAGCTGGCGGTCAGACCGTTCTGCTTGCCGGGCATGAACTCCAGCGCACCGTGGGTGCCGAAATGGAGCGCAGCGTGCGCGCCGAAGTCCTCTCGGATCCAGCGGTAGAAGGCCGAGAACGCATGGGTGGGCGCAAAGCCCTGCTCGAACAGCAGGCGCATCGGGTCGCCTTCGTAGCCCATGCCGGGCTGGATGCCCACGAACACGTTGCCGAAGCGCTCGCCCAGGATGAAGATGCGCTGGCCGTCGGCCAGCAGCTGGCCGGGCGCCGGGCCCCATTGGGCCTCTATCTGGCGCAGGTGCCGCTCGCGCCTCACATGGTCGTCCACGGTGACCAGCGCGTGCACGTTGGCGGGTGCACCGTACTGGGCCGCATTGCCGTTGATGATGCGCTCGCGCAGCGCATCCACGCTGGCGGGCAGGTCCACGGTGTAGCCCTGGCGCTGCATGGCGGCCAGCGTGTTGTGCAGCGACTCGAACACCGCCAGGTGGGCCGCGGTGCCGGTGTTGCCGGCGTTCGGTGGAAAGTTGAAGATGACCGCCGCGACCTTGCGTTGCGCCCGTTCGGAGCGGCGCAGCGCGATGAGCTTGCCCACCCGCGCTGCCAGCGCATCGGCCCGCTCGCTGCAGGTCTGCATGTCGTGGGCACTCTCCGGCCGGTCGAACGTGCAGGCCTTGGCACACCCATTGCAGCTGACATGCTGTGAGCTGCCACGGCCACCGTAGACCATGGAGCCGGTGGCACCATCCAGCTCGGGAATGGCCACCATCATGGTGGACTCGACCGGCAACAACCCGCGTGGCGATGCGCCCCAGTGGTCCAGGGTCTGGAACTCCACCGGCGTGACGGCCAGGTAGGGAACGTCCAGCCGGGCCAGGATGTCCTCGGCCGCATGGGCATCGTTGTACGCCGGTCCGCCGATCAGCGAAAAGCCGGTCAGCGAGACCATGGCATCGATGGCAGGCTGGCCATTCCTGAAGAAGTAGCCCTCGATGGCCGGCCGGTTGTCCAGCCCGGTGGCGAAGGCCGGAACATCGTAATGTCCGGTGTTGCCCGCCAGCAGGTAGGAGCGCATGACCAGCAGGCCAACGGTCCCGTTGCGGCCACTGGTGGCCACCCGCGGCAGGTCAGCCAGGTCGGACGACATGCGCTGCGACATGCGCGGGTGGTAGACGCCCACTTCGGGGTATTCGAGCGGAGCGGCTGGCCTGAGCGAACCGCGCAGGCTGCGTCTCGGACCGTCGGCATAACGGTCAACCAGGAACTGCACCAGGTTGAACATGTTCTGTTCCGACCCGGCCAGCCAGTACTGCATGGTCAGGAAATAGGCGCGCACATCCTGCGCGGTGCCCGGGATGAAACGCAGGATCTTGGGCAGCCGCCTGAGCATGCGCATCTGGCGTGCACCCGCGGTGGTCTTGTCTTCGGCCGGGGTGCTGACGTCGGCACTGCTCCTGCCGCGCAGCTTCTTGAGGAAGGCCATCGGCCCCGTGCTGGGCGCCGACATGTCGAACCTGCCCATGCGGGTGAGCCGGGTCACCTCGGCGGCCGACATCAGACACACCATGGCATCGCACGTCTCGCGGCGCGCCTGCAGGGCCGGCAGAACCGGGAGAAAGTGGTCCTCCATGAACAGCATGCTCACCAGCACGATGTCGGCGCGGGCGATGTCGTCGGTGCAACGCTGCAGCGCGACCGCGTCGTCGCGCCATTCCGATGCGGCGTGCACCACCAGCGACAGGCCGGGCACCGCCTTGGCCAGGCTGCGGTGGGCGCGCTCGGCCGCACTGGCCAGGTGGCTGTCCATGGTCACCAGGACGACGCGCATGGCAGGCGACAGCTGCCTGCCCTCAGCGGCTGAAGTGGGCTTTGGCATCGTAGAGCGTCGGTCTCGGTATTGCGACGGGCCTTGCCGCGAACAAAGAACGGAATCTTGCGCAGCTCTCTTTCGGCATCGGCAGCCCAGGTGGCCACGACCTGTGCCGACGTTCCGGCAGCAGCGGCAATGGCGGCATCGGCCTGTTCGGTGACCTCAGCGGGCACCGGATGCTCATGGGCCTGCACGCCCCCGGTCACGACGGCCGGGCGGGCCACACTGCCGCCCAGGTGCGACGGGGCGGCATCCTGGTGAAATTCGGCATCACCCCGGAACATGCCGATCAGGTGCTCCTCCAACCCCATCATCAGCGGGTGCACCCAGGTGTCGAAAAGCACGTTGGCGCCCTCGAAACCCATCTGCGGCGAGTAGCGCGCGGGAAAATCCTGCACATGCACCGGTGCCGAAATCACCGCGCAGGGGATGCCCAGCCGCTTGGCGATATGCCGTTCCATCTGCGTGCCCAGCACCAGCTCGGGCTGCAGCTCGGCGATACGCGCCTCCACGTCCAGGTAATCGTCGCTGATCAACGCTTCCACGCCGTAGAGCGCAGCCGCCTCGCGCACCTCGCGGGCAAACTCGCGGCTGTAGGTGCCCAGGCCGACCACGGTGAAGCCCATCTCGTCCCGCGCGATGCGGGCCGCCGCCACCACATGCGTGGCGTCGCCGAACACGAACACGCGCTTGGATGTCAGGTAGGTCGAGTCGACCGAGCGGGCATACCAGGGCGCGCGGGCGCTGGCGTTGTCCAGCACCGCCTGCGGGTCGACCCCGGCCAGCGCCGCCACCTCCAGAATGAAGTCCCGCGTGGCACCACTGCCGATCGGCACCACCGTGGTCGAAGTCTGCCCGAATGTCCGCTGGAGCCACCGGGCCGCGACCGAGGCGATCTCGGGGTATAGGACGACGTTGAAATCGGCATCTCCCAGTCGGATCAGGTCGGCCGGGCTGGCACCCATGGGTGCGGTGACATTGACCTCGACGCCCAGGTCGGCGAGGAGGCCGGTGACTTCGCGCAGGTCGTCGCGGTGACGAAAGCCCAGTGCCGCCGGACCGAGGATGTTGCAGCGGGCCGGCTGACCGGCTGCCCGCGGTGCGCGGCGCAGCGAGGTGTCGGCCAGCTGGCGCACCATCTGGTAGAAAGCTTCTGCCGCACCCCAGTTTTCCTTGCGCTGGTAGGACGGCAGTTCCAGCGCCACCACCGGCACCGGCAGGTCCAGCGCCTTGCACAGGCCGCCCGGGTCGTCCTGGATCAGCTCGGCGGTGCACGACGCGCCCACCATCATGGCCTGCGGCGAGAACCGCTCGAAGGCCTCCCGCGCCGCGTTCTTGAACAGCTCGGCGGTGTCGCCGCCCAGATCGCGCGCCTGGAAGGTGGTGTAGGTCACCGGCGGGCGCTTTGCATCGCGCTCGATCATGGTGAAAAGCAGGTCGGCGTAGGTGTCGCCCTGCGGTGCATGCAGCACGTAGTGCACGCCCTTCATGGCCGTGGCGATGCGCATCGCGCCCACATGCGGCGGGCCTTCGTAGGTCCAGAGCGTCAGCTGCATGCCATCACCTCCGGCCCCGGGGTCCGCGGCGACAGGCGCGCCCTGCGCACCAGCGGTCGGGCGAACAGCTCGGCCAGATCGGCCGCCTGCTCATAGCCCTGGATCGGCGTGAACACCAGCTCGA
>JALOSN010000149.1 GCA_025458415.1 Hydrogenophaga sp. | reverse complement strand
TCATGAACCGCGAGCGGGCCAAGTACGAACGCGTGGTCAAGCTCAGCGGCGCCAAGGTCGACTGACCCGGTCCGGAGGGACGATCATGCACCAAGCCCCACAGCCAACCATGGTGTCCACCATGATGGCGCAGCCGCTGTCGCTCAACCACCTGCTGGAGCGGGCCGGGCACCTGTTCCCGACCAGCGAGATCGTCAGCCGCCTGCCCGACAAGACTTACCGTGTCCACCGATTCAGCGAGTTCCATGACCGCACGCGCCGGCTGGCCCAGGCCCTGATGGACCTGGGTATCCAGCGGGGTGACCGGGTGGCCACGCTGTGCTGGAACCACCACGTCCACCTGGAGTGCTATTTCGGCATCCCGGCGGCCGGGGCGGTCATGCACACCCTGAACCTGCGCCTGTCGCCCGACGAGATCGGCTGGATCGCGGCCGACGCGCAGGACCGCGTCCTGGTGGTCGATGACATCCTGTTGCCGCTTTACAGGCAGTTTGCCCACCAGCACCGTTTCGAGCACGTCATCGTGTTTCCGTTCTCCGGCGCCGCGGTACCCGCCGGCGAGGGCCTGACGGACTACGAAGCCCTGCTGGCCTCGGCGGACATCTCGCGCTTCGCTTACCCGGCGCACGCCGAAGACGATCCGGTGTCCATGTGCTACACCTCGGGTACCACCGGCAGGCCCAAGGGCGTGGTCTATTCCCACCGCTCGACCGTGCTGCACACCCTGGTCGGCTGCCTGGGTGACTGCTGGGGCCTGCGCGGGACCGACACGGTGCTGCCGGTCACGCCCATGTTCCACGCCAACAGCTGGGGAATTCCCTACGCCTGCGTCATGCTGGGCACGAAACTGGTCTTTCCCGGACCGCATCTGCACCCGGACGACCTGCTGGACCTGATGCAGCACCACCCGCCCACGCTGGCCCTGGGCGTGCCCACCATCTGGCTGGGACTCATCCAGGCCTTTGAAGCCGGGCTGTCCAGCCAGCCGGGCCGCTGGAAGTTGCCACCGGGCATGCGCAGCCTGGTCGGTGGCGCGGCGGTGCCCGAGTCGCTGATCCGCAGTTTTCACAGGCACGGCGTCTGGCTGCTGCAAGGCTGGGGCATGACCGAGACCTCGCCGCTGGCCACCGTGTCCTACCCCAAGGCCGAGTTGCGCGACATCGATGACGACGAACGCTTCCGCCGCGCCGCCATGGCCGGCGTCCCGGTCCCGCTGGTCGACGTGCGCCTGCGCCAGGACGACGGCAGCGATGCCCCCTGGGACGGCCGCAGCGTCGGCGAGATCCAGGTCCGCGGACCCTTCATCACCGGCAGCTACCACCGGGTACCGGTCAGCGAGGAGAAATTCACTTCCGATGGCTGGCTGCGCACCGGCGACGTCGCCAGCATGGACGCACACGGCTTCGTGCGCATCACCGACCGCACCAAGGACCTGATCAAGTCGGGAGGCGAGTGGATCAGCTCGGTCGAACTGGAAAACGCGCTGATGGGCCACCCCGAGGTACTGGAGGCCGCTGTCATCGCCATCCCGGACGAGAAATGGAGCGAGCGCCCGCTGGCCTGCGTGGTCAGCCGCAGCGGCCAACCGGTCGAGCGTGGCTCTCTCGATGCCTGCCTGCTGGCCAAGGGTTTTGCCAAGTGGCAGTTGCCCGAGCGCTACGAGTTCATCGAGGCCGTGCCCCGGACCTCGACCGGCAAGTTCTACAAGCTGCGCTTGCGCGAGCGTTTCCCGCGCTGACCAGAAGGCCCGCGTCCACCGGACCGACCTTCGCGCTGCGCCCGCAGACGCTCAGGCGCCGGCCAGCAGCTTGCGCAGGTCGTCGGCCAGTGCCTGTGCGCCACTGCCATAGCGGTGGTAGAGCCGCACGCGGCCCTGCGGGTCGTACACGTAGCTGCCGGCCGAATGGTCCATGGTGTAGCTGGTGGGCGTGGCGCCGGGCACCTTGTTGTAGTAGATGCGAAAGCGCTTGGCCAGGGCCGGCAGATCGCCCGCAGGCGCATACAGGGCGAGGAAGCTGGGGTCGAACGCCGCCATGTATTCCTTCATGACCTCGGGCGTGTCGCGTTCCGGATCGATGCTGATGAACAGGCCCTGCAGGCGTTCCCCGTCGGCGCCCAGCAGGCGCTTGGCCTCGGCCATCTCGGTCATGGACGTCGGGCAGACGTCCGGGCACTGGGTGAAGCCGAAGAAGATCACCACCGCCTTGCCGCGGAAGTCGGCCAGCGTGCGGGCCTGACCGTTGTGGTCGGTCAGGGCAAAGTCGGTGGCGTAGTCGGCACCGGTGATGTCGATACCGGAAAAGCCCTGGGCTGCTTTTTCGCAGGCGGCCAGCATGGGCAGCAGGGCGGCGACGCTGCCGCCCAGCAGCAGGTTTCGGCGAAACCGGGAAGGAATGGCGCTCATGGCAGATAGTGGTCGATCAGCAGCGCGGCGAACAGCAGCGACAGGTGGATCAGCGAGAAGCGAAACGTCTTGCGTGCCAGCGCATCCGAATAGTCGCGCCACAGCACGAAGGCGTAGGCCACGAAGCCGGCATTCAGCAACACCGCCGCCGTCAAGTAGAACCAGCCGCTCATGCGCATCATGAACGGCACCAGGCAGGCCGCGAACAGCACCAGGGTGTAGAGCAGGATCTGCAAACGGGTGAATTCGGAGCCGTGCGTGACCGGCAGCATGGGCAGCCCCGATTTGCGGTAGTCCTCGACCCGGTACAGGGCCAGGGCCCAGAAGTGCGGCGGGGTCCACAGGAAGATGATGAGGAACAGGATCAGCGCTTCGGGGGCCACGTTGCCGGTCATGGCGGCCCAGCCCAGCACCGGCGGCATGGCCCCTGAGGCCCCCCCGATCACGATGTTCTGCGGTGTCAGCGGCTTGAGGATCACCGTGTAGATGACCGCATAGCCCACAAAGGTGCCGAAGGTCAGCCACATGGTCAGCGGATTGACCCACAGATACAGGATGGCCGAGCCCAGGCCACAGAGCACAGCCGAAAAGGCCAGGGTCTGGGCATTGGTCAACTCGCCTTTGGCGGTGGGGCGCCAGGCGGTGCGCTTCATGCGCCGATCGATCTGCTGCTCGACGATGCAGTTGAAGGCGGCGGCCGCACCGGCCACCAGCCAGATGCCTGCGCAGGCCAGCAGCGCCAGCTGAACCTGCGGCCAGTCCGGCAGGCCAGGCACTGCCAGCACCATGCCGATCAGAGCGCAGAAAACAATCAGCTGCACCACACGCGGCTTGGTGAGGATGTAGAACTGACGCCAGGTTGATGACAGCGCCGGCGAGGTGGTGGAGGACGGGGCAGCGTTCATCGGCTCGGTTGCGGCAAGGGGGAAGACAGGGACGCCGCCGTGCGCTGCGCGGTGCGGGTCCCGGTCAGCATGCCGGTCATCAGCACCACCAGGGCGGCGGCACCGCCGGTGTGCGAGACCGCGGCCAGCAGGGGCCATTCAAGCACCACATTGGTCAGGCCGGTCAGCAGCTGCCAGCCGGCCAGCAGCACCAGTCCGCGGGCAGCCGGACGCAGGCCGTCGACACGCCACAGGCGCCAGGCCAGCCACAGCAACGCTGCCAGCACCACGTAGGCAGCCAGCCGGTGCACGTAGTGGATGGCGGTGAGCGCCGGGAAAGGAATCGAATCACCCGAGCGCGCCTGACCCAGTTCGCGCCAGATCGAGAAGCCTTCGCGCAAGTCCATCTCCGGCCACCAGCTGCCCTGGCAGGTCGGGAAATCGCGACAGGCCAGCACGGCGTAGTTGGTGCTCACCCATCCGCCCAGGGCCACCTGCACCCACAGCAGCGCAAACACGGCCACCATGGCCACCCGCAAGCCGGACGACACCCCGACCGGACCCCTTGCATCGGGCAGGGCATGGGCATAGGCCACCGACTGGGCACGCAACAGGGCCAGCAGGGCCAGCCCGCCCAGCAGGTGCAGGGTGACGATGGCCGGGAACAGCTTCATCGTCACGGTCAAGGCGCCAAATGCGCCCTGGAGACAAACCCAGAACAGCGTCACCCAGGGCCACCACAGAGAAACCGGAATCTGGCGCCGGGCCATGGTGCTGGTGATGGCCAGCACCATGATCAGCACACCCACCGCCGTGGCCAGGTAACGGTGGATCATTTCGATCCAGGCCTTGGGGAAGGTCACCGGTCCGGTCGGCATGGCCTCCTGGGCGGCAGAAATCTCTTCCCTGGCGCCAACCGGACTGGCGCTGCCGTAGCAGCCCGGCCAGTCCGGGCAACCCAGGCCTGAGTCGGTCAGGCGCGTGAAGGCACCGAACAGCACCAGGTCGAAGGTCAGGAAGAGGGTGACCAGGGTCAGCAGGCGAAGGCGCTGGACCGGCTCGGCCCGGCGGCTGCGCAGCCAGACCCAGGCCATCGGGCCAAGAGCCAGGACCACGCCCAGCAGCATGAGGCGGGCCAGCGGAGCCAGGTCGTACAGGGGCTGGGTATCCATGTGATCTGCGTCGTCGAGTGGCAAGCCAACCGCCGCTCAGCGGCCGGCCTTGTCCCAGAACGAGGAAGCCCGCAACAGGCGGTCAATGTCACGACGGGCCTTCATGGGGTCCACATCGGCCGGAAA
>JALOSN010000148.1 GCA_025458415.1 Hydrogenophaga sp. | reverse complement strand
GTTGCTGAACTCGTCCAGCGCCGTCTTCTTCACCGTGCCCATGCTGGTGGCCATGAACACGTAGTGGTCGGCCGGGAAGCTGCGGAACTCGCCGGTCAGTGGCAGCACCACGTTGATCTTCTCGCCTTCCTGCAGCGGGAACATGTTGACGATGGGACGGCCGCGCGAGCCGCGCGAACCGGCGGGAACCTCCCAGACCTTCAGCCAATACAGGCGGCCGCGATTGGAAAAGCACAGGATGTAGTCGTGCGTGTTGGCAATGAACAGCTGGTCGATCCAGTCGTCTTCCTTGGTCGCCGTGGCCTGCTTGCCACGACCGCCGCGCTTCTGGGCGCGGTACTCGGACAGCGGCTGGCTCTTGATGTACCCGCTGTGCGAGAGCGTGACCACCATGTCGGTGGGGGTGATCAGGTCTTCGGTCGACAGATCCTGGGCGCTGTGTTCGATCTCGCTGCGGCGGGCGCCCAGCCTGGTCTGGCCGAACTCGGTCTTCACCGCCACCAGCTCGTCGGAGATGATGGTGGACACGCGCTCGGGGCGGGCGAGGATGTCCAGCAGGTCGTCGATCTGCGCCATCACATCCTTGTATTCGGCGACAATCTTGTCCTGCTCCAGGCCGGTCAGGCGCTGCAAGCGCATCTGCAGGATTTCCTGGGCCTGCGTTTCGCTCAGGCGGTACAGGCCGTCGGTCTGCATGCCGTACTCGCGTTCCAGGCCCTCGGGGCGGTAATCGTCGGCGTTGACCGTGCCGCCGTCCTGCTTGGCACGCGTCAGCATCTCGCGAACCAGCTGACTGTCCCAGCTGCGCGACATCAGTTCGGCCTTGGCCACCGGAGGCGTGGGGCTCTCGCGGATGATCTTGATGAATTCGTCGATGTTCGCCAGAGCCACCGCCAGGCCTTCAAGCACATGGCCTCGTTCACGGGCCTTGCGCAGCTCATAAACGGTGCGGCGGGTCACCACCTCCCGGCGGTGCTCCAGGAAGACCGTGATCAGGTCTTTGAGGTTGCACAGGCGGGGCTGACCGTCAATCAGCGCCACCATGTTGATGCCGAAGGTGTCCTGCAGCTGGGTCTGCTTGTACAGGTTGTTGAGCACCACCTCGGGCACTTCGCCCCGCTTGAGCTCGATCACCAGGCGCATGCCGGACTTGTCCGACTCGTCCTGGATGTGGCTGATGCCTTCAAGCTTCTTCTCGTGCACCAGTTCGGCAATACGCTCCTGCAGCGTCTTCTTGTTGACCTGGTAGGGGATTTCGTCAACGATGATCGCCTGTCGCTGGCCCTTGTCGATGTCCTCGAAGTGGCATTTGGCGCGCATGACCACCCGGCCGCGACCCGTTCGGTAACCGTCCTTCACGCCATTGATGCCGTAGATGATGCCGCCGGTGGGGAAGTCCGGCGCCGGGATGATCTCCATCAGCTCGTCGATGGAGCAGTCCGGATTTTTCAATGAATGCAGGCAGGCATCCACCACCTCGTTGAGGTTGTGCGGCGGGATGTTGGTGGCCATGCCCACCGCGATGCCGCCGGAGCCGTTGACCAGCAGGTTGGGCAGGCGGGTCGGCAGCACCAGAGGTTCTTTTTCCGAACCGTCGTAGTTCGGACCGAAATCCACGGTCTCCTTGTCGATGTCCGCGAGCATCTCGTGCGCGATCTTGGACATGCGGATTTCGGTGTAGCGCATGGCCGCGGCGTTGTCGCCGTCCACCGACCCGAAGTTGCCCTGGCCATCCACCAGCATGTGGCGCAGCGAGAAGTCCTGTGCCATGCGAACGATGGTGTCGTACACCGCGCTGTCGCCGTGCGGGTGGTACTTACCGATCACGTCGCCGACGATACGGGCCGACTTCTTGTACGGCCGGTTCCAGTCGTTGTTCAGCTCATGCATCGCGTAGAGCACGCGGCGATGAACCGGTTTGAGACCGTCCCTTGCATCCGGCAGGGCGCGCCCCACGATCACGCTCATGGCGTAGTCGAGGTAGCTGCGGCGCATCTCCTCTTCCAGACTGATGGGCAGGGTCTCTTTGGCGAACTGGGTCATGGGACATGGGTCCTGCCGTCAGGCAGGAAGTACAGGGCAACCCTGCATTTTAGTGCGGAGGCCTTCAGTCCCCTGACCGCCATTTGTGTTGTTGGCAAGCAACGAAGCGACCGGGGTGTGCAGTCTGGTTACATGTGTGTCAGCCCCGGTCCTGTTCGATAAGGCCCTTGTGGCACAATAAATCTCAGCGTTTGAGGTGGTGGTCACCTGAAACGTCCTAATTTCCTACGCATTTCATCCGCGTCCAACCAAGAGGAATACCATGAAGAAGTTGAACAAAGTGGCAATGTTGTTCGCTGCTGTTGCCGTCGCCGGTGCCGCTGGCGCCCAGACCGTCGACAACTGGCGTGCTTCCGATGGCACCGTCTGGAAAAACGGCACCAACGAGCTCTGCTGGCGCAATGCCGGCTGGACGCCTGCCACGGCCGCCCAGGGTTGCGACGGTGCCATCGTGCCCCAGCCCGCCCCGGCTCCGGCCCCGGCCCCGGCTGCTGCTCCCGCTCCTGCGCCCGCTCCAGCTCCCGCACCCGCACCCGCTCCTGCGGCCGCTCCCGCTGCAGCGAAGGTGACCTACGCCGCCGACGCCTTCTTCGACTTCGACAAGGCCGTGCTCAAGCGCGAAGGCAAGGCGAAGCTGGACGATCTGGTCGAGAAGGTCAAGGCCATCAATCTGGAAGTCGTGATTGCTGTCGGTCACACCGACTCCACCGGCCCTGCCGGCTACAACCAGCGCCTGTCGGTGCGCCGCGCCGAAGCCGTCAAGGCCTATCTGGTGAGCAAGGGCATCGAAGCCAACCGCATCTACACCGAAGGCAAGGGCCTGACCCAGCCGGTCGCTGACAACAGCACCCGCGAAGGCCGCGCCAAGAACCGCCGTGTGGAAGTGGAAGTGGTGGGCACCCGCGCCAACTGATCGGACTTCCTCCGACCGAAAAGAAACCGCGCTCAGGCGCGGTTTTTTTCTGGGCTGGCGATAATCGGGTCATGGATCAAAAGCTCAACGCCGACCCGGCCGAACTGGCCAAGTTTTCCGATCTGGCCCACCGCTGGTGGGATCCGGAAAGCGAATTCCGTCCTCTGCACCAAATCAATCCCTTGCGGTTGGGCTGGATCGATGGCCTGGCCTCGCTGCCGGGCAAGCACGTGCTGGACATCGGCTGTGGTGGCGGCATCCTGTCCGACTCGATGGCCCGCAGGGGCGCGACCGTGACCGGCATCGACCTGTCTGTCAAGGCTTTGAGGGTGGCCCAGCTGCATGCCCTGGAGGTCGGCACGCCCAACCTCAGTTTCCAGGAGATCAGTGCCGAGGACATGGCCCGCGAACAGCCGGGCGCCTTTGACGTTGTGACGTGCATGGAAATGCTCGAGCATGTGCCCGACCCGGCATCGGTGGTCAAGGCCTGCAGTCAGCTGGTCAAGCCGGGCGGCTGGGTGTTTTTCTCCACCATCAACCGCAACCCCAAGTCCTTCCTGTTTGCCATCGTCGGTGCCGAGTACGTGCTGAATCTTTTGCCCAAGGGCACCCATGAATATGCCAAGCTGATCCGCCCAAGTGAACTGGGCGGGTTCTGTCGGTCGGCTGGGCTGGAGCTGCAGCAGACGCGCGGCATGGCTTACAACCCGGTCACGCAGCGCTATTGGCTCAACGAAGACACCAGCGTCAACTACCTTTTTGCCACCCGAAAACCGGCATGACCGAGATCAGGTTCTCCGGTGTCCAGGCGGTTTTGTTCGACCTGGATGGCACCTTGCTGGACAGTGCGCCGGACCTCGCCGCCGCAGCCGAGCGCATGCGGGCCAGGCGAGGCCTGCCACCGCTTGGGCTGCCCGCCTACCGACCGTTGGCGAGTTCAGGGGCGCGCGGCATGCTGCAAAAGGCCTTCAACCTCGGACCCGATGACGACGGCTACGAAGCGCTGCGCCACGAGTTTCTGGCCGAGTACGAGGCGAGCATGACCGAGCATTCGAGGGTCTTCGACGAGGTCGAGGCCTTGCTGACCGCGCTGCTGGACGCGGGGCTGCGCTGGGGCGTGGTCACCAACAAGGCGGAGCGCTTCACCCGTCAGCTGATCCGCTCCATGGCCTTGTTTGAAACCGCAGAGACCGTGATCAGCGGAGACACCACACCCCACGCCAAGCCGCACCCGGCGCCGCTGTTCGAGGCGGCGCGTCAGATGCGCGTGTCGCCGCAGACCTGCATCTATGTGGGCGACGACCTGCGCGACATCCTGGCCGGGCGTTCGGCGGGCATGAGCACCGTGGCCGCCCTGTACGGGTACCTCGGGATTGGCCCCCATGTGAGCACGTGGGGGGCCGATGCCATGGTGGATTCGCCGCTGCAGGTCTTGAAACTACCGCAGAAAAAAACTAACTGCAAACGACGAACGTTTCGCACTCGCCGCTTAATCCGGTGAGCCTTGCAACAGCAGGCCGATAGGCTGGGCAAGGGCGGTCGCAAGACCGTCCAGGCTGCAAGGGAATCTTTATCGGCTGGCTTCGCGTCGGGTACCTTGGCGCGGGGTGAGACCAAAGGGTGCTGGCTGCCTGCGTAGCGTGTCGCTGCGCGACGCGGGTGGCGAGATCCAAATCAGACGACTACACATGTAGAACTGCGCGAAGAAGGCTTGCGGACGGGGGTTCAAATCCCCCCAGCTCCACCATACCTCATGACAAAGGCCGCCAGGAACATACACCTGGCGGCCTTTTTCTTTGTCTTCTGACGTCCTGTACCCTTGTGTCCATGTCGAACTTCAACGCCCAGGAAGAGCGGATCTCACCGGAAACGCTGAATGAAGCTGCCCGTGGTCTTGGTGCACGGATGGTCGAGTGTTGTCTGCCCGACCTTTCTTCGGTTGCGCGGGGCAAGCGGCTGGCGGTCGGTGAATGGGTGGCGCAACAGGGCTGCCGCCTGCCGTCGGTTCTCCTGGGCATGTCCATCACAGGAGGGGCGCCGCCGCACGTGTTCGGCGGGCTGTTGCCCAAGGGCTATGTGGACCTGCACCTGGTGCCCGATCTGGCCACCCTGGTTCCCCGGCCAGGTCGCCCGGGTGAGGTTACGGTGATCTGCGATCCCTCTGGCTCCTGGTGGTCGGATGCATTGGAGCGTGAGATCCACGCCAGCGAACTGGTGCCGCGGTCCGCCCTGAAGCGGGTTTTGCGGTCCTATCAGGCGCAGGGCCTTAAGGCCACGGTGGCGCCGGAGCTGGAAATGTTTCTTGTGCAGCGCGAGCCGGATGGCCATGCCCTTGGCAGCGCCCGGGCCAGGGCGTCGTATCCTGTGCGCGAGAGCGCCTGCGACGCGTATTCTCTGGAGCGCTGCAGCCATTTCGAACCCTATTTCGACGAACTTTGGCAGGCCTGCGAGAGCTGGGGCATCCCGGTTTCGGGGTACCTCCACGAGGCCGCCCTGTCTCAGTTCGAGGTGAACTTTCGGCCCGGCGAGCCGCTGGCGCAGGCAGACGCGGTTTTCCGCTTCAAGCGACTGGCGCGGGAGACGGCTGCCCGGCATGGTTTTCTGGCCAGCTTTGCGGCCAAACCGTTTCTCGATCAGCCAGGTACCGGCATGCACTGGCATTTCAGCGTCCAGCGGACGGGTCCCGGGCACGGGGCCTGGCCTCACCTGTTTGCCACATCCGGCGGCGAGCCCAGTGTCGAGTTGATGCACTTCATTGGCGGCCTGCAACAGCACGCGCCATCGGCCATGGCCTTGTTGGCGCCGTTCGACATGTCATTCGACCGGATCGTCCTGAGCGACGCTTCGCCCACCCATGCCGACTGGGGCCACGACGACCGGAAGGTCGCCTTTCGGGTACCGGCTTCGGGTCCACTGGCGATGCGGGTGGAGAACCGGCTGCCGGGTGGTGACGCCAACCCCTATCTGACGGTAGCGTCGACTCTGGGCCTGGGGCTTTGGGGTTTGAACGCCGGCCACTCAGCCCTCGACGGCAAGCCAGATGATCTGGCCTTGCCTCGCCAGCTGCCCGTGGCCTTGGCGGCCCTGGAGGCGAGCCCGGTGCTACGTGACATCCTGGGATCGACGCTGGTCGAACTGTTCGTGGCGCTCAAGCGCCATGAGCACGATGAGCGCGCGGGTCTGGCGCAGCCGCGCCTGGACTGGGATCTCCGGCACCTGATCGAGCTGGCCTGATACGGGCCTGTACGGAAGCTGGGGGATCAGTTGTCTTTGGCCGAATCGCTCGCAGGACCCGGGTGCCCTGTCTGCCTGGAACAGGGCAGCCGCTGCTTTGCCCTCACAGGCAGCCGCACCTACTGGCGCTGCCGATGTTGCGAGGCGACGTTTCTGGACCCGGCGGA
>JALOSN010000147.1 GCA_025458415.1 Hydrogenophaga sp. | reverse complement strand
GGCGGCCTCGGCTGCCGGGCGGCGACCTGCAGCCGCGTCCAGCATCAGCGCGTAACAGGCCACCTGCCGGTCGTCCTTCATGCGAAAGAGCGGCAGCTCGGCCTCGAACAGGCTCCATTGACGCTCGCGCCCCAGGCGAAGCAGCCAGTCGTTGCGCAACCGGTCTTCCCAATAGGTGCCCGTCATGCGGTCCAGCGCCTGGCGGATGTCGCTCGGGGTGGCGGTGTCCAGGCGAACGCGCATTTCCCAGTACCGGGCCAGGGGCGCCAAGGTGTGGCCGGAGACCCGTGGCAGCAGTTCCGACAGCGTGGCCGACTGCCTGCGGACGAAGGCATCGCGCATCTGCAGCAGGACACGGTCCTCGGCCGGCTGGGCCAGCACCGGACCGGCCAGGCACAGCCCCGCCATAATGGGCACCAGCCATCTTCCGATCATGTGTGAGTGACTCCCAAGCATCCGTTGCATAGGTGATTATGGACAACAAAGACCCCGCGGGTTTCCCTGCAAGCCCAGCAACCCGGACCGACGGTGGGGCTTCGGTGCCCCTGAAAACCCAGTGGCGACAGCGCCTGATCGAGCGGCGCCAGAACCTGGCCGACCGCGCCTGGCGCAACGACCTGCTGCAGCGGGTGATGCGGGTCTGGCTGGTCAACCGGCCCGATGCCGTCATTGGCGCCTACTGGCCGATCAAGGGCGAGTTTGACCCTCTGCCGGCGCTGTTCCGCTGGCAGGAGGCCGGGCTGGAGGAAGACGCCCAGAGCGCCGCCCGCCATCGCCGCATCGGCCTGCCGGTGGTCAACAAGATCGACAAGACGCTGACCTTCTACAGCTGGTATCCGGGCTGCCCGATGGAGGAGGACGCCTACGGCATTCCCAAACCCAAGGACACCGAGATCGTGGTCCCAACCCTGATTTTCGTGCCCTGTGTGGGTTTTGGACCCGGCGGCTATCGCCTGGGTTACGGCGGCGGTTTCTACGACCGCACGCTGGCCAGCCTGCAACCCAAGCCGTTCACGGTCGGCCTGGGCTACGACTTCGCCTACCTGCCCGAACTGGAGCCGGAACCCCACGACGTGCCCCTGGACGCCATCCTGGCCGATACCGGTGTGCAATGGCAGGGCCAGAAGTGACCCCCTGAGCCGGCATCAGGGGTGCTCGGCATTGGCGTGGGCCTGGGTGATGCGCCTTTCGTGGCGGATCAGGTACAGGCCACTGCCGATGATGATGGCGGCGCCCACCCACGTGTGGCTGGGTGGCAGGCTTTGCCAGATCAGCCAGTCCAGCCCGACACCCCAGGCCAGGGCGCTGTATTCAAACGGGGCCACGGCCGAGGCCTGGCCGTGGCGGAAGGCCTCGGTGATGGCCAGCTGGCCGCCAAAGCCGGTCACCGCCAGCGCCAGCAGCAGCCAGCCGTCACTGGCCGCCACCGCCACCCAGCCGGGAGCGGCCAGCACACCCGCCCCCAGCGCCACCAACAGCATCATGGAGAACACCATGCTTTCGCTGCTGTCGGTGCGGCTGAGCAGGCGGCCACTGACGGCGGCCACCGCGTAGCACAGCGCCGCGCCGAGGGCGGCCAGGCCGCCCACGGTGACCAGGCCCGCCGAGAGCGCCTGGCCATCCGGACGCAGCGCGATCAGGACGCCGACAAAACCGACAGCGATGGCCCACCCGTGCGCGCGCGGCACGCGCTCGCCCAGCACCGGCACCGACAGCACCGTGATCAGCAGGGGGGCCACGAAGAACAGCGTGTAGCTGGCCGACAGTGGCAGGTGGCGGACCGACAGGGTGAACAGCGACAGCATCACGATGCCCAGCGCGCCGCGCAGCAGGTGCAGCGGCCAGCGGATGCGCAACAGGGTCGGCCACGCACCGCGCCAGCTCACGTAGAGCAGCACCAGAGGCAGCGCGGTCATGCCGCGCAAAGCCGCAATCTGCAGCACCGGGTAGCGTGTGGACAGGGTCTTGAGCACCGCGTCCATGAGCGAAAAACAGGCCACTGCGATCAGCATGGCGACAATGCTGCGCAGGTTGCCGCTGCGGTGGTGGTTGGAAAGCAAGGGCACAGGAAATCGCTGCCAGACAGGCCAAAGCCTCCCAGTGTGAACCAAATCGGCGTCCGGTGCAGGGCCGCCCGGGCCGCTGTCGGTCAGTCCATCTGGTCCAGCGTGTCCGGGTCGGGCACATCACCGATCGCTTCGCGGGTCTGCCCCGCCTGGACCAGCAGCCAGTCGCTGAACGCCTTGACCTCGGGGCGCTCCTGGCTGCGCGGTGCGCTCAGCAGCCAGTAGACCAGGGGCGAGTCGATGCGGGTCGATGGCAGGGGTTCGACCAGATCACCGGACTGCAGCGACTCGGCCACCAGCGGCAGGCGGGCCAGTGCCACCCCTTGTCCTGTCAGGGCGGCCTGCAGGATCTGGTGGGCGTAGTTGAAGTACAGCCAGCGTTTGGGGCTGAGGCGCTCGCGCGCGGCACGGCCGCCCGGCCGCACACGGGTGGCGCCCGCATGCGTGTCCAGCCAGCGCTGCCAGGTCAACCATTCCAGGTGCCGTGTGCGGTGGGCATCGCCGGCCTCAATCAAGGTGCATTCGGCCAGATCCTCGATGCGGCTGATGGGGCGCGAGCGCAGCAGCCAGGGGCTGACCACGGGTGTCAGCTGCTCGCCGAACAGCCGGATGGCCTGGGCGGGTACCGCCTGGGGCACGGCATAGCGCAAGGCCAGGTCGACATCGGCCGTGCCCAGGTCCACCGCCACATCGGACGCATCGATGCGGATGTCGATGTCCGGATGCTCGCGCTGGAAGGCCTCCAGGCGCGGAATCAGCCACATGGAGGCGAACGAGGCGGAGGTGGTGACCGCCACGCTGCGACGGCCGGCGCTCTGGCGGATCATTCGCACAGCCGCATCAATCCGGTCCAGCGAGGTGCTGGTGGCTCGCAGCAGCAGCGAACCGGTGCTGGTGAGTTCGACGGCCCGGGTGTGGCGCAGAAACAGGGTCGATCCGACTTCGTCTTCCAGTGCCTGGATCTGCCGGCTGACGGCGCTCTGCGTCAGTGAAAGCTCTTCTGCCGCAGCACGGAAGTTGAGGTGGCGGGCAACCGCTTCAAAGGCGCGCAGGTGGCCGACCGAGATCGGTCGGGAGCGGGGGTGACTGGTGCCGAGAGCCATGGATCCAACCCTTTTCGGACGGTGGATTGATGCGTGAGTTGAATCAATAGCTTAGTCGCTTTTCATTGGACTTGGGCGTCGCCTGACGGGAAGATGCCAACCTGTCGGAAACCCAAGGAGAGCACCATGTCCGTTGTCCATCCAGTCGATAGCTGCACGATTGCCGGTGCGTGGCGCCTGTTCCCCGGCCGCGCCATGAGTCTGAGGCCGAAAGCGGACGCCGAGCTGCGCCTGCGCCGTGGTGGCGCCTGGGTGACTCTGGGTGAGGCGGACCACGGCATGCCCGGCGCCTCCGGCGACCGTTTCCTGCGGGAGGGCGAGACGCTGCCCGTGCCGGCCGGGGCCTGGCTGGTGATGGAGGCCCTGGATGCACGTGAGGGCGATGAACCCGTGTTGTTCGACTGGACCGATCGGGTGGCGGACGCGCCTGCTTCCACTCGCTTCAGCCGGGAGGTGGTCACGCCCTCGCGGGACCTGGTGCTCGCGCTGGGGCAGGCTGGACTGGCGCTGGCGCGTGTGCTGCGTGGTCTGCTGGGCTACGGCGAGTTTCTGGTGGCCGGGCGCGGCCGGGTGCTCACACCGCTGGAATCAATGCGTTCCTGAGGGTGTTCGGCGGCCCGCTTTGGGCTGGCGGGCAGCGACCGCCGCCTCCAGTGCCAGCCAGGCCCAGGGCGCCATCAGCGCCGCCGATTCCAGGGCCTCGTCCGGCGGGGTGTGGTAGTGCAGTCGCATCGGCTTGCCCTTGGCCTCATAGACGAAGGGCTGCCCTCCTGCCGCCAGCCAGGCCGCTTCGGTCTGCGGGTTGCTCTTGAGGTACAGCGTGTCCCACGCAATGATGGCCACGTTCATCCCGTCGACCGAGATGCCCCAGCCACCGAACATGCGGGTCGCCTTGCACGGACCCAGGCACGACAGCAGCTCGCAGGCATGCAGCACAAACGGATCGGTGACAGGTCGGGTGGCCATGCGGACATGGTAGGCACAGACGCGCTCGTGCGCCAGTTGGAAGGTGTGAGGGAAAGTTCATCCGGAACGCCACGGGACCGGCCGGGCCGGGCAGCAGACGTTGCGCCCTTGACCGGGTGACGCGCGAAGCGCGGCCCGGGGGTGGGAGAATCGGTCATGGCCAGACCCCGCTCCGCCTCCCATGACCTCAAGCGAGACCAGATTCTCGATGTGGCCGCGCAGTGCTTCGCCCGCCAGAGTTTCCCGGCTGCGAGCATGAACGACATCGCGGCTGCCTGCGGTACCAGCAAGGCGCGGCTCTACCACTACTACGAGAGCAAGGACGCCATCCTGTTCGACCTGCTGGACCGCTACACCCAGCGCCTGTTGGCCCTGATCGGCGAGGCGGAGGCACGCGCCCAGCGCAAGAACCTGTCCGAGCGCGAGGCCCTCAATGAGCTGGTGCGGGCATTTCTGACCGAGTATG
>JALOSN010000146.1 GCA_025458415.1 Hydrogenophaga sp. | reverse complement strand
TGTGCAATTGTGTCGATCGTGTTTTTTTCTTGAATCGGCGAACACCTGTTTGCTGCGTCGGTGTGCACCTGACGCCTTGTCAGGTTTTTTCCTACAAGGGCACGGAAACACCAGGCCGGCGGGCAGCCGACAAACGGTCACTTCCTCCCTCTGTGGACCACGGCTTCTGCGCCTGTCCACGCACGGCGGAGCAGGTGACCGGTTCGCAAGCGGGGGCCGCAAGGCCCTCAGGTCCGAGATACACGACAGGCGTCGCCAATTGACCGACAGGTGGTCACACAGCACCCTACAGCGGCGGACAACGGCGCCGACAACGCGGCACCGCCCCTTCCGCCCGCCGGTCATCGGCCAGCGGACTGCATGAGCGGAATTGGGGCCTGTACGCAGGTCTTTTCCACGCGTCTGAACCCGAACGGCTGCTAAAGAATGCAAGCGGTGGTCCGAAATTCAAGCCAACGAACTTCTCGAAAGGTTCGTCGTCCGGCAAGCCGATGCGGCGAGGCCATCAGCGGATCCCCCGACCGATGGCTCTCACACAGACAGCTCCGGTCAGTGCAGTCGGTTCCCTCGGGAGCCGGCAGTCAGATTGGCAGCAATGCCGGATCACATCAGTCGACTTTTTTCAAGGAGTTAGTCATGACCACCATCAACACCAACGTGATGTCCCTCAACGCCCAGCGCAACCTGATGTCCACGCAGGGCTCGCTGGCCACCTCGATGCAGCGCCTGTCCTCGGGCCTGCGCGTCAACAGCGCCAAGGACGACGCCGCCGGCCTGGCCATCGCCGAGCGCATGAATGCCCAGGTCAAGGGCATGAACGTGGCCATCCGCAACGCCAACGACGGCATCTCGTTGTCGCAGACCGCTGAAGGCGCCCTGGGCAAGGTGGGCGACGCACTGCAACGCATGCGTGAGCTGGCCGTGCAGTCGGCCAACGGCTCGAACTCCGACGACGACCGCACCAACCTGGACGCCGAATTCCAGCAACTGGCCGAAGAGGTCACCCGTGTGCTGGCCGGCACCCGCTTCAACGGCCAGAACCTGTTCGATGCCACCGGCGGCGATGGTACCGGCCTCTTCACCTTCCAGGTGGGCGCCAACAACGACGCCAACGACCAGATCGAAATCGACCTGTCCACCGACCTGACTGGCGAAGCGGCCATCACCGATGTGACCGGCGGTGGCATCACCACGCTGGCCGATGCGCAGACCGCCATGGACGACCTGGACACGGCCATCGACTACATCACCACCCAGCGCGCCACCTTCGGTGCCATCCAGAACCGCTTCGACTCGGTGATCGCCAGCCTGCAGGTCGCCGTCGAGAACCAGTCGGCCGCCCGTGGCCGCATCATGGATGCCGACTTCGCGGTGGAGACCTCCAACCTGTCGCGTTCGCAGATCCTGCAACAGGCCGGCACTGCCATGGTGGCCCAGGCCAACCAGATCCCGCAGGGTGTGCTCAGCCTGCTGCGCTGATCCTGGCAACGGGCCGCTCCGGCAACGGAGCGCCCGCCCTGGAGACGGAGCGGCACGCCGTCCCGCCTCCCATCCCCGTGCGGGATGAAAAGGCCGCATGCGCGAGCGTGCGGCCTTTTCATTCCGAGAAAGGCGAACCATGGCCACCATCTCCTCCCCCGGCATTGGCAGTGGTCTCGATGTGCAAAGCATCGTGTCGCAACTGGTGTCCATCGAACGGGCACCGATCCGCCAGCTGCAGACGCAGGCCACCACGCTGCAGTCGCGCCTGTCCCTGTACGGCACCATCAAATCGCAGATCGCCACCCTGGGTGACGCAGCCGCCCGCCTGTCTTCCAGCGCCAGCTGGGGCCAGGTTTCCGCCACCTCGTCCAATGCGGCGGCCATCGGCGCCAGCGCCGGCGCCAACGCCGTGCCCGGCAGCTACACCATCGACGTGCAGCAACTGGCGCGCGCCCAGTCGGCCGCGTCGCAGGCCGTGGCCACGGGCGTGGGTGTCGGCACCGGCACCATCAGCATCGAACTGGGCAGCTGGTCTGGCGGCAGCTTCAATGCGTCGGGCACACCGGCCGTCAGCATCGACATCCTTGCCGGTGAAGACTCGCTCGGCGCCATCGCCGCCCGCATCAACGCGGCGGGTGCCGGCGTCAACGCCTCCGTGCTGCGCGACGCCTCCGGCGAACGGCTGATGATCCAGTCGCGCGAGACCGGTGAGAGCGCCGGCTTCCGCATTTCGGTGGCCGATGACGATGGCAACGACGGCGATGCCGCCGGCCTGTCGCGACTGGCCTTCAACGGATCGGCCCCGGGGGGCATGACCCTGGCGCAGTCGGGGCTCAATGCCGAGCTCAGCATCAACGGGGTGGCCATCAGCACCTCCAGCAACCGGCTCACGGACACCCTGCCCGGTCTCAACCTGCAATTGACCCAGACCACCAGCCAGCCGGTGGAGGTGACGGTGAGCAGCGACACCGCGCGCATCCGGGCCGACATCGAGGCCTTCGTCAACGCCTACAACACGGTCAACAGCACGCTGTCGAACGCCCTCAAGTACGACGAGGCGACCAAGAAGGGGGGACCGCTGCAAGGCGACTCCACCGCCACCGGCCTGCAGAATGCGCTGCGGGGCATGATGCGCTCGATCACCAACAGCACCCCTTTCACGCGCCTGGTGGATGTGGGCATCGAGCTCAAGGGTGGCGGGGCACTGGCCATCGATGCCAGCAGGCTCGACGCGGCGATGGCCGATCTCGGGGGCCTGCAGGACCTGTTCTCCGCCCGCACCGGCAATCCGCTCACCCAGGGATTCGGACTCAAGCTCAAGGCATTTGCCGATGGGGTGAACAATGCCGGCGGCTCGCTGAGCAACCGCAGCGAGGCGCTGCAGTCGGCGCTGGACCGAAACAGCCGCGACCAGGAACGGCTCGAAGAACGGGTCAGCCGCTCGGAGCGACGCCTGCTGGCCCAGTACACCGCCCTGGACACGAAACTGGCCGGCCTCAACGGCCTGAGTGCCTTCGTCAGCCAGCAGGTGACACTCTGGAACCGCAGCAGCGGCAACTGATCCCCGACAGCCCGGCCAGGCCCTGCTTCGACCGCTGTCGGCAGGGCCTTTTTCTGTGGATTTCACCCTCACCTCCACCTTGAACAGGCAGACCGGAATCCGTTCACGCGATCAACATGCCAATTGGCCCGCACTTGTGCCACACAGGCACTTCAGTGGCGTGAACAATTGCCGATAGTTCCAGGCATCAGGCACAAGGAACCACCACCATGTTCACCTCTGTCCCCTCACGAGCCGCCGCAGCCTACCGCAGGATCGCCGCTGAAACCAGCGTCCAGGGCGCCGATCCGCACCAGCTGGTCGGTCTGCTGTTCGAAGCCCTGCTGCGCCACATCAAGTCCGCCCAGGGCGCCATCGACCGACAGGACCTGGTGACCAAGAGCGAGTCGCTGGGCAAGGCGGTTCGCATCATCGAGGAAGGGCTCAAGGCCGGCCTGAACCTCAAGGATGGCGGCGAGATCGCCGCCAACCTGCACCAGCTCTATGGCTACTGCCTGGTGCGCCTGATGCAGGCCAATCTGCGCAACGACCGCAAGGCGCTGGAAGAGACCCTGGGCCTGCTGGAGCCTGTGGCGCGTTCGTGGCAGCAGATCAAGGGCCCCGGCCCGGCCTATCTTCAACCCGTCCCGGGCGCTGGAGCCTGATCATGGAGCACACCTTGCTGGACTACTACAAGGCCATCGAAAACGCCAGCCAGAAAATGCTGGCGGCCGCCCAAGCCGAGAACTGGGACCAGGTGGTCAAACTTGAAGGTGCCTGCGCCGTCCTGATCGCGCAGCTGCGCGCCCGCTCGCGGACCGATCAGCTGGCCCCTGAGGAGCGCAAGGAGAAGGCGAAGATCATGCAGCGCATCCTGCGCACCGACGCCGAGATCCGCTGCCTGGCCGAGCCCTGGCTGAACGACCTTGAGCAGCTGATGGACAACAAGGGACAGGTGCATTGAGCGTGCCGGGCCCGAAGGGGCTCAGACGCTCATGTTCATGATGTCGGTGTAGGCCTGGACCATGCGGTTGCGCACGTGCAGGGTGGCCTGGAAGCCGATCTGGGCCTTCTGCATGGCCAGCATCGTCTCCTCCAGACTGACCTTCGGATTGCCCAGCTGAACCTGGGTCTGCAGCCGCGAGGCCTCGTTCTGGGCCTTGCTGACCTCCTGCAGGGCAGCCTTGAAGTTGCCGGCGAATCCGGTGCCGACACCACCCACGGCGCCCGATGCACCCGAGGCGACCGGGCGCTTGAAACCGGCGCCCTGGAGTTGCAGGGACTGGCTGGTCAGGGGGGAAATGCGCGTTTCCATGGGGTGTTCCTTCCACACAAGGCAGATGTCCCTGATGCTAGGGTGGGGCCTGGCAAGACAGTCGGGGAATAAGGGGCCAAAGCTCGGCCTTTTCGTCACCCATTCGCCGCCATGAGCACCACCGTAGCCGAGATGGACCTCCAGCCCGCCCGACGCAGCCCGCTGGCCGACGGGTTCGCCCGCCTGGATGGCTCGCAGAAGCTCAAGCTGGGCCTGGGGGCCCTGGCGCTGATCGCGCTGGCCCTGGCGCTTTTCTTCATGGGTCGCCAGGCCGAGTGGCGGGTGCTGTTTGCCAATCTGAGCGACCGCGACGGTGGCGCCATCGTGGCCCAGCTGTCGCAGATGAACGTACCCTACAAGTACACCGACGGCGGTCAGGCCATCATGGTGCCGGCCGACAAGGTGCATGACACCCGCCTGCGCCTGGCCTCGCAGGGCCTGCCGCGCGGTTCGGTGACCGGCTTCGAGCTCATGGAAGCCAACCGCTTCGGCATGACCCAGTTCCAGGAGCGCCTGACCTTCCAGCGTGGCCTCGAAGGCGAACTGACACGCTCCATCCAGTCCCTGTCGTCGGTGCAGAGCGCCCGCGTACACCTGGCACTGCCCAACCAGAACGGGTTTTTCCGCGAACAGCAGAAGCCGTCAGCGTCGGTGCTGGTGTCGCTGTTTCCGGGCTGGTGTCGCTGTTTCCGGGTCGCACGCTGGACAAGGCCCAGATCGCCGGCATCGTCCACCTGGTGGCCTCCAGCGTGCCCGAAATGAACCCCAAGTCGGTCAGCGTGCTCGATGACGCCGGCACCCTGCTGTCCAATCCGCCGGATGCTCAGAACCAGGGCACCGACCTGCAGAAGCTGCAGTACGTGCAGCAGATCGAGCAGCTGCACACCCGGCGCATCCTGGACATGCTGGAGCCCCTGGTGGGCCGGGGCAACGTCAAGGCCCAGGTGAATGCCCAGGTGGACTTCTCGATGGTCGAGTCCACCTCCGAGCAGCACCGCCCCAACCAGGGCGGCGAGCCGGGCACCGTGCGCAGCCAGCAGATCGTCGAGGACGGCAGCCCGGGCACGGCCCAGCCCACCGGCATTCCGGGTGCCGTGACCAACCAGCCGCCGGGCGCCAGCACCGCACCTGTCAATGGCGAAGCACCACCGCTGGGTGCGGCCGGCAACACCGAACGGGCCGGCAGCATGCGCCGGGAGTCGGTCATCAACTACGAAGTCGACCGCACCGTGAAGGTGGTGCGCGAAGGCACCGGCACCGTCCGCCGGCTCAGCGCCGCGGTCGTCATCAACCATGTGACCAAGACGGACCGCAGCGGAAAGGAAACCACCACACCGATCCCGCCCGAGCAGCTGGAGCAGATGACCGCACTGGTGCGCGAGACCATCGGATTCGACCGGGAACGCGGCGATTCGGTGAACGTGGTCAACGTGGCCTTCACCGAAGATCGGGAACCCGAGGTCGATCCGGTCGCCTGGTGGCAGAACCCCCAGGTACAGGAACTGGCGGCGCGACTGGCCTGGCCGGTGGGCCTGCTGGGCATGGGCCTGCTGATCCTCATGGGCCTGATCCGCCCGGCCATGAAAACCCTGAAGACGCCGCCGGCCCTGCCGACACCGGCACCCCAGCTGGACGCCCTGCTCAACGACACGCCGGAGCGGCCGGGACTGCCCATGCCCGCCAAGGACGGCCAGGAGGACCCGGACCACACCCGTCTGACCGAAGCCCGACGGCTGGCGCTGGAGAACCCGGCCGCCGTGGCCAACATCGTCAAGAGCTGGGTCAACGGCGAGGCCCCGACCTGAGGTCCGGGCCCGCCCACCCGAAAGACAAGCCATGGAAGACGACGGACTCAACGACGCGGCCATCTTTCTCATGTCGCTGGGCGAGGAAGAGGCTGCCGAGGTGTTCAAGCACCTCTCGCCCAAGGAAGTGCAGAAGCTGGGCGAGACCATTGCGCGCACCCGCGCGGTATCGAACGAGCGCGTCAGCCAGGTGATGGCGAGGTTCACGGAAACCGCCGCCTCGCAGCGCCTGCTGGTGTCGGACACCGACAACTACGTTCGGTCGGTGCTCAAGCGCGCCCTGGGTGACGACAAGGCCTCTCTGCTGATCGACCGCATCCTGCAAGGCGGCGATGTATCGGGCATCGAGAGCCTGAAATGGATGGACCCGCTGTCGATCGCCGAGCTGCTGCGCAACGAGCATCCCCAGATCGTGGCGGCCATCCTCGTCCACCTCGAATTCGACCAGACCGCCGGTGTGCTCAAGAACTTCAGCGAACGCACACGCAACGAGGTGATGCTGCGCATCGCCACGCTCGAAGGCATCCAGCCCACGGCCCTGAAAGACCTCAACGAGGTGCTCTACAAGGTGCTGGCCGGTGGCGACAAGATCCGCAAGACCTCGATGGGCGGGGTCAAGACCTCGGCCGAGATCATCAATCTGCTGGGCACCCAGCTGGAGACATCGGTTCTGGATTCGATCCGGGAACACGACCCGGACCTGGCCCAGAAGATCATGGACAAGATGTTCACCTTCGAGGATCTGCTCAAGCTCGACGGCAAGTCGATGCAGCTGATCCTCAAGGAGGTGTCTTCCGACATGCTGGTGGTCTCGCTCAAGGGGGCCAGCACCGAGCTGCGCAACCTGGTGCTGTCCAACATGTCCTCCCGCGCTGCCGAGGCGCTGCGCGAAGACCTGGAGTCGCGCGGGCCGATGCGCCTGTCGGAGGTCGAGGCCCAGCAGAAGGAAATCCTCAAGGTCGTGCGCCGCCTGGCCGACGAGGGCCAGATCGTGATCGGCGGTGGAGGCGAAGATGAGAGTCTCGTCTAAATCCAG
This sequence comes from Hydrogenophaga sp., assembly GCA_025458415.1. Classification (GTDB taxonomy): domain Bacteria; phylum Pseudomonadota; class Gammaproteobacteria; order Burkholderiales; family Burkholderiaceae_C; genus Hydrogenophaga. The sequence goes on along the minus strand of JALOSN010000146.1, from coordinate 1,708 downwards.
CGCCTACACCCGCTTTGTGCCGCGGGAGGAGATCGAAGGCGTGTCGGCCTGGCATTTCTCGTCGATGGACGAAGGACAGGCCGACCGGGCCGAGGCCCCGCCCGTCGAGACCGAACCGGTTGAAGCCCAGCCATCGGTGCAGGAACTGCTGGAGAAAGCCTATGCCGACGGGTTCGCCCACGGACACGACGCCGGCAGCCAGGAAACCCGCGACGCGCTGGAAGGGCCGATCCGCCAGGCCATCGAGGACACCGGCGTGCGCCTGGGTCAGCTGCTGCACGACGCACGCGACCACCTGGTGCGCAGCGAGGACCAGATTGCGCACCAGCTGCTCGAACTGGCCTGTGACCTGGCACGCCAGGTGATCCGGCAGGAGCTGCGCCACAACCCGCAGGCGCTCAAGCCCCTGATCGGCGAGGCGGTGGCGCAGCTGGTGGAAGACGGCCTGCCCGCCACCGTGCGCCTGCACCCGGACGACCTGGCGGCGCTGGAGAGCCCGTTCCGCGAAAACGCCTCGGGACCCATGCCCGAGCTGGTGCCGGACCCGTCGGTCTCGCCCGGCGGCTGCATCGTCAGTTCGGCCAGCACGACGGTTGATGCCTCGATCGAGAAGCGCTGGGCCCGTGCCATCGGCAACCTGGGGCTGGAAGGCCCGTGGAGCCCGGAGAACGCCGATGTCTGAACAGCGCATGGCCGACGCGGGCCGCTGGTCCCGGTTCATGGACGACCTGCGCGACAACGCCCGGGTGCACACGCCGCTGGAAGTCAGCGGCACCCTCACCCGCCTGGCCGGACTGGTGCTCGAAGCCGTCGGCCTGAAGGTGCCGGTGGGCTCCCAATGCCTGATCGCCAACGGCGACAAGGAACCGGTGCTGGCCGAGGTGGTCGGGTTTTCCAGCGACCGCGCCTACCTCATGCCGGCCGGCGACACCCACGGCCTGTCCAGTGGCGCCCGTGTCACACCCCTGGCGCCCTACCGGCCCGTGCCCCGCGTCGGACTCCCCAACCGGCCGCCGTCGGCCGGTGACCGGGGCGTGCTGCGCCTGCCCCTGGGCAAGGGCCTGCTGGGGCGCGTGGTCGACTCGCACGGGCGACCGCTGGACCACCTGGGACCGATCACCGATGTCGAGGCCCTGCCGATGGACCGAGGCCCGCTCAACGCCATGGACCGCGATCCGGTGCGCGAGCCGCTGGACACCGGCGTGCGCGCCATCAACGCGCTGCTGACCGTCGGGCGAGGCCAGCGCATCGGCCTGTTCGCCGGCTCCGGCGTGGGCAAGAGCGTGCTGCTGGGCATGATGGCCCGCTACACCCGCGCCGATGTCATCGTGGTCGGCCTGATCGGGGAACGCGGTCGCGAGGTCAAGGAATTCATCGAGGACATCCTGGGCCAGGACGGGCGCCAGCGCTCGGTGGTGGTGGCCGCGCCGGCCGATGCACCACCGCTGGTGCGCATGCAGGGTGCCGCCTACGCCACCGCCATTGCCGAGCGCTTCCGCGACGACGGCCTGCATGTGCTGCTGCTGATGGACTCGCTGACCCGCTACGCCATGGCCCAGCGCGAGATCGCCCTGGCGATCGGCGAGCCCCCGGCCACCAAAGGTTACCCGCCGTCGTGCTTTGCCAAGCTGCCCCAGCTGGTCGAGCGCAGCGGCAACGGACTCAACGGGGTCGGCTCGATCACCGCCTTCTACACCGTGCTGTCCGA
>JALOSN010000145.1 GCA_025458415.1 Hydrogenophaga sp. | reverse complement strand
GGTGTGGCTGTCGGTGCCCACCAGCGTGTCCGGGTAGTAGAGCCCGCCCTTGAGGTGCACGCCCGGCGCCAGGTGTTCCAGGTTCACCTGGTGCACGATACCGAAGCCCGGCGGCACCACACCAAAGGTGTCGAAGGCCTGCATGCCCCACTTCATGAACTGGTAGCGCTCCTGGTTGCGCTGGAACTCCAGCCGCATGTTCAGGTCAAGCGCGTTCTTCTTGCCGTAGTGGTCCACCGTCACCGAGTGATCCACCACGAGGTCCACCGGCACCAGCGGCTCGATCTTCTTCGGGTCCTGTCCCAGGCGCCGGGCCACGCTGCGCATGGCCGCCAGGTCGGCCAGCAGCGGCACCCCGGTGAAGTCCTGCAACACCACACGCGCCACGGTGAAGGGAATCTCGTCGGTGCGCGGGGCGTTGGGCTGCCAGTGCGCCAACTGCTCCACATGGGCCTGCGTCACGCGCTCGCCATCGCAGTGGCGCAGCACGCTTTCGAGCACGATGCGCAACGACACCGGCAGGCGGGCCACGCCGGGGTACTGCCGGGCCAGTGCGGGCAAAGAGTAGAAGCGTCCGGACTTGCCCGAGGGCAGACGAAAGCTCTTGAGGGTGGAAGCAAAGGGGTGACGGAAGCGGGAGGATGGGGACATGGCGGATTCCTGCGACGGGGGCGTCCCGGACCATTCTGGACACGCTTGTTTGTCCGCGAGGCGGGTGGGGTTAAAGCAGGTCCGGGTACGGCCGGCCGGACAGGCCAACGGGGACCTGCGCGCACGCGGGGCTCCACGCCACGCCAATCCCCATCAGCAGTAGCATGGTTACCCCGCACACGAACGACCGCCCCCATGTCCTACATGCTCCTCATCATCGAGCCCCCGAACCAGCGCGCCACCCGCACCGAGGCCGAAGGGCGCGCGGCCTATGCGGCCATGCAGCGTTTTGCAGAAGCCATCGCCGCCAAGGGTCAACTCAAGGCGGTCGAGTCGCTGGCCTCACAAAGCAGCGCGGTGCGCGTGAGCCATGCCCATGGCCAGCGCCAGGTGCTCGACGGACCCTTTGCCGAAGCCAAGGAAATGGTCGGCGGCTTCTTCCTGCTGCAGAACGTCACCCGCGACGAGGCCCTGGCCTGGGCCCACGCCTGCCCGGCTGCCCGGTGGTGCACCGTGGAAGTCCGGGCGCTGGCGCCCTGCTTTGACGACAGCGTGGTCACCTAGGGTTTTCACTGAGTTCCTGGTGTCGAAAAGGGTGAGGTTGCTTCGTCGTACGGTTGACACCCCACCAGGAGAACCCATGCACACCCTGCATTTCGACATCCACATCCAGGCCCCGCGCGAGCAGGTCTGGCGCCACACGCTGTATTCGCCCGGCTACGAAGACTGGACCTCAGCCTTCTGCGCCGGTTCCACCTACCAAGGCTCGTGGGAGACAGGTTCGAAGATCCGCTTTCTTGACCCCACGGGGGCGGGCGGCATGGTGTCCGAGATTGCCGAGCACCGCCCGGCCGAATACGTGTCCATCCGGCACCTGGGCTTCATCCGCGATGGCGTCGAAGACACCTCCAGCGAGGCAGTGCGCGCCTGGGCACCCTGCTATGAGAACTACAGCTTCATCGACGAAGGCGGCGGAACGCGCATGCGTGTCGCCCTGGACCTGTTCGGTGACTATGAAAGCTACATGATGGACACCTGGCCCAAGGCGCTGGACCGTCTGAAACAGTTGTGCGAGTCCCGGACCTGAGGAGAAACCCACCATGAACACCACCGTCAGCATGTGCCCCGTCGTGCACTTTGAAATGCCCTACAAGGACCGTGATCGCGCGGCCCGCTTCTATGCCGCCGCGTTCGGCTGGACCCACAAGATGCTGGGCACCGAAATGGGCGACTACCTGCTGGTCGACACCGCACCGCCCGGCGCCAGACCCCCCTGCCCGCCCGAGACAGCACTGGGCTCCATCAACGGCGGGATGTACAAGCACATGCCCGACTGGCCCATGCAGCACCCGTCGGTGGTGATTGCGGTCGAGGACATCCAGGCCGCCATGCGGCGCGTGCGCGAGGCCGGCGGTGAGGTGCTCGGTGAACCCATGACGATTCCCGGTGTCGGCGAATACGTGGCCTTTCGGGACACCGAAGGCAACCACAACAGCATGCTGCAGCCCATGATGCCCGGCACCGACTGCCCGGCCTGACCCAGAGGACCCCGCCATGCGCTTCATGATCATCGTCAAGAGCTGCCCCGAGTTCGAGGCCGAAGTCCAGCCCGACCCCGACCCACAGGTCATGGCCGCGATGGCGGCCTACCACGAGGAACTGGCCCGTGCCGGTGTGCTGCTGGATGGCAGCGGCCTCAAGCCCAGCCGCACCGGCTGGCGCATCCACTACGGTGCCGAGGGCCGCCGCGTGGTCGACGGACCCTTTGCCGAAGCCAAGGAACTCATCGCCGGCTACACCCTGATCCAGGTGCGCAGCCGCGAGGAGGCCCTGGAATGGAGCCGCCGCTTTCCCAACCCCGTGCGCGAGGGCGCCGACGCCATCGTCGAGGTGCGCCAGCTCTACGAGCTGGACGACTTTGCGCCCAGCGAAGCGCTGGACCGCATGAAGTCCATTGAACAGTCTCCGTCCAAGAGCTGAACCCGAAGAGGCACCCATGTTCCGCCAGATCTTTGTCAACCTGCCCATTCAGGACATGGCCCGTTCGCAGGCCTTTTTCAAGTCGCTGGGACTGAGCTTCAACCCCCGATTCACCAACGAACAGGGCGCCTGCCTGGAGATTGGCGAAAACTTCTACGCCATGCTGCTGGTCGAGTCCTTCTTTCAGGGCTTCACCCGCAAGCCCGTGAGCAACGCGCACCAGAGCACCGAGGTGCTGATCGCGCTGTCGGTCGACAGCCGCGCCGAAGTGGAAGACATCATCCGCAAGGCCGTGGCCGCCGGCGCCACCACCCCGGTCGAGCCCAAGGACTACGGCTTCATGTACCAGCATGGCTTCGCCGACCTGGACGGTCACCAGTGGGAGGTGTTCTGGATGGACGAAGCCGCGGCACCCGAACAGATGTAACCTGCTCTGGTGCACTCCGCCGTCCACGACACCATCGCCGCCGTCTGGCGTATCGAATCGGCCCGCATCGTGGCGGCGGTGGCGCGCCGTGTGCGTGACATCGGCGTGGCCGAAGAGCTGGCGCAGGACGCGCTGGTGGCCGCGCTGGAGCGCTGGCCGCTGGACGGCCTGCCCGAGCGGCCCGCGGCCTGGCTCATGACCACGGCGGTCAACCGCGCGCTCGACCACCTTCGCCACCGCCAGATGGCCAGCGCGCGGCATGAGGACATCGCCGCCGACATCGAGGCTCTGCAGGCCCACGTCGTGCCCGACTTCAGCGACGAACTCGACCGCCGGCGCGAGCAGGCCGCCATCGGTGACGACCTGCTGCGCCTGATCTTCACCGCCTGCCACCCGGTGCTGGGCGCCGAGGCGCGCGTGGCACTCACCCTCAAGCTGCTGGGCGGTCTGTCCACCGCCGAGATCGCGCGCGCCCACCTGGTGACAGAGGCCACGGTGGCCCAGCGTATCGTGCGTGCCAAGCGCGCCCTGGCCGACGCCCGGGTGCCGTTCGAGGTGCCGCAGGGCGAACAGCTGGTCCAGCGTCTGGGGTCCGTGCTGGAGGTGATCTACCTGATCTTCAATGAAGGCTACACCGCGACGCAGGGCAGTGACTGGATGCGCCCCGCCCTGTGCGACGAAGCCCTGCGCCTGGGCCGGATGCTGGCCGAGCTGGCGCCCCACGAAGCCGAGGTACATGGCCTGGTGGCGCTGATGGAAATCCAGGCCTCGCGCATGCCTTCCCGCACCGACGCCCGCGGCCAGCCCGTGCTGCTGGCCGACCAGAACCGCGCCCGCTGGGACCACCTGCTCATCGGCCGCGGCCTGACCGCACTCACCCGCGCCCAGGCCCTGGGCCAGCCCCCGGGCAGCTACCGCCTGCAGGCCGAAATCGCCGCCTGCCACGCCCGCGCGCCCCAGGCCATCCAGACCGACTGGCCGCGCATCGCCGCGCTCTACGCCGAACTCATGCGCGTGGCGCCGTCCCCTGTGGTCGAGCTCAACCGAGCGGTGGCCGTGGGCATGGCCGAAGGCCCCGCCGCCGGCCTGGCCATCGTCGAACCCCTGCTGGCCGAGAAAGCCCTGCAGGGCTACCCCTGGCTGCCAGCGGTGCAGGGCGACCTGCTGGAGCGATTGGGCCGCTCCAACGAAGCCCGCACCGCCTTCGAACGCGCCGCGGCTCTGGCCGGCAACGAGCGCGACCGGGATGTGATGCTGCAACGCGCAGCCACCAACGCCCGCACCGGCGACCGCTGACCGGGAGGGCCGCTGTCGCTGTGCGTCACGACCGGTTCACAATGCCGAAGGAAGATCCGAGCCAGCGTCTGATCCCCTCATGCGACCGACCCCTTCGAGCCCATGAACCTCCGCCTGGCGGCCTTTGCCGCTGTTTGCCTGTTGCTGACCGCCTGCACCACCGGGCCGCGCCCGTCCGCCACGGACGCTGAGGTCAACGCCACCATCCAGGCTTCGGACTGGGCCGCCCGGTCGCAGGTGGCCGGCCTTGCCGCAC
>JALOSN010000144.1 GCA_025458415.1 Hydrogenophaga sp. | reverse complement strand
AGCATGAGCCGCGAAACCACCTTCGAGCGCGATCTGCATGCAGCGCGCGACCGTGCCGAGCTGGGCGCCATCTTCACCCGGCTGTGCGAGCAGGTCTCGGCCGACCTGCAGCGCAAGGGCTATGCCGGCCGCACCATCGGCATCAAGATCACCTACGACAACTTCGAGAAGGTCACGCGCGACCTGACCATCGACGAGGCGACGGCCGACGCGGCGGCCATCCGCCGCCATGCCGGGCAATGCCTCAAGCGGGTCGACCTCAGCCGCCGCTTCCGGTTGCTGGGTGTGCGTGTGGGCAAGCTCGTCAAGCCCGGGACAGAGGGCCTGCCCGGCGGCCGCTACAGTGACAACCCGACCGCAGCACCCCGCACCGCGCGTGACAGGAGCCCCGATGACCACACCGACCTGCTTTTCCCTGAACTTGGGTGACGACCACGTCGCCCACCTGGTGCTCAACCGGCCCGAGGCCATGAACACCATGCACCCGACCTTCTGGCGCGAGCTGGACGAACTGATCACCCAGGTCCACCATGAAGGCCGTGCGCGCGCCCTGGTCATCAGCAGCACCGGCAAGCACTTCTCGGCCGGCATGGCGCTGGAGACCTTTGCCGGCGCCATCCAGATGGACGACCAGAGCCCGGAAGGTCGCGCGGCCATCTTCGACCTGCTGACCGACATGCAGGCCACTTTCACAAGAATCGAGAACCTGCGCATCCCGGTGATCTTCGCGATACAGGGCGGCTGCATCGGTGGCGCCGTCGACATGGTGACCTGTGGCTGCATCCGCTACGCCACGCAGGACGCCTTCTTCTGCATCCAGGAAATCAACATCGGCATGGTGGCCGATGTGGGCACGCTGCAGCGTTTGCCCAAACTGATGCCGCTGGCCGTGGTCAAGGAGCTGGCGTACACCGGCCGTCGCCTGCCAGCACAGCGCGCCTTGGGCTACGGCCTGGTCAACGAGGTGTTCGACACGCCGGAGGCCATGCTGGCCGCGGCCTTGCAGTGCGCACGCGAGATCGCGGCCAAGCCACCGATTGCGATCTGGGGGACCAAGCAGGCGGTCAATTACGCGCGCGACCACAGCGTGGAAGACAGCCTGCGCCAGATGGGCTGGCTGCAGGGCGCCATCTGGAGCAACCGCCACGTGGGCGAGTCGATTGCGGCCATGAAAGGCAAGCGTCCGGGCGACTTTCCCCCCTTGGCGCCGCTGACAACATTCAATTCGCTGGGCTGAGCACCCGCGCTCAGGCCATCAGCGTCAGGCGGGTCTCACGGAAACTGTCGGCCTGCTCCACCAGGCCGATGGTCTGCCCCAGCTGGCGCTCGATCTGCGCCAGTGAAATCACGCCGCGCACGCGGGGCCCCTGCCCGTGACCGGCTTTCTGCACCACGATCAGGTGCCGGCGTCCGAGCTGCTTGAGGGTGTCGATCACCTGGGCCACGTTCGAATGCGCCAGGTCTTCCAGGTCGATGGCATCGAGCACGGACAACGGCGACATCACATCGGCCACTGTCAGGTCCTCATGGCGCACGCCGCGGGCGCTGATGATGCGTGTCGGTCGTTCACCCTCCAGATCGGTCGAGGTGATCAGGCCGTCGACGCACGGCATTTCGCTGACCACGAACAGCAGGCGCACACCCTGGTGGATCATGGTCTGCCGGGCTTCGGCCAGCCGCATGTCGGGCGCGATGGTCGCCGCGCGCACATGGGTCAGGTCGGTCATGACCGCTCGGCCCGGCGAAGCCGGTGTGACCGGCACACCCGCGGGAGGCTGGGCCTGGGCGATGCAGGTGCCCTCGGGAAAACGGAAGGTGCGCAGGCTGGTGTGTCTCACGGTTCGCTCGCTTTCTGTGACAGTGGCAAGAGGAACAGGCACACCATCCGGCGCTGGCACGCGGACGACGCTCGCCGACGGAGCGGATGGAGTCCAGACGGTAGCACCACGCCCATGCGGTGGCAAGCGGTGTTGCAAAGACCGACCCGTCGCGCTGGCGCCCGGCGGCGGCCGATGCGACACTCGCCGGCATGAAAACCATCCACAACCCCTTGCATGCCGCCCACGCGGGTCGGCAGGAGATGTTCCGCGGCCGCCTGGTGCCCTGCCACGAGGTACCCGAACGCCTGGACTTTGTGCTGGCCGAACTGCGGCGGCGCCCGATGGGCGAACTGCTGGAGCCCGCAGTGGACGACCGCGTGCTCGATGCGGCCATTGCCCGTGTCCACGCCCCGCGCTACACCACCTTCCTGGCCGGTGCGTGGGACGAATGGGTTGCCCTGGACCCGGCCAACGCGCAGCGCGACGCCCTGCCCTCGGTCTGGCCCCTGCCGGGGCGACATGCCTTCCGCAACGACGTGCTGCCAGCCAATTTCGCCGCCCGCCTGGGCCTGTTCGGCTTCGACTCGGGCACGCCGCTGATGGCCGGCACCTGGGCTGCCGCGCGCATGGGCGCGGCCTGCGCCATTGGAGCGGCCCAGGCCGTGCTGGCCGGCGACCGGGCCGCCTTTGCCCTGACCCGACCGCCGGGACACCATGCCGGACCCGACTTTTTCGGGGGCTACTGCTTTCTCAACAACGCCGCCATCGCGGCACAGACCCTGCGCGACGCAGGCCATGGGCGGGTCGCCGTGCTGGACATCGATTACCACCACGGCAACGGAACCCAGACCATCTTCTACGATCGCCCGGACGTGCTCACGGTGTCCATCCACGGCGATCCTCGCACCGAATACCCGTTCTTCCTGGGCCATGCCGACGAGCACGGCGCGGACGCAGGAGTGGGGTTCAACCTGAACCTGCCCCTGCCCAGGGGTACCGGCTTTGTCGCTTGGTGTGAGGCGCTGGACCGGGCGCTGGAAGCGGTGGCTGCGTTCGACGCCCGGGCGCTGGTGGTGCCCATGGGGCTGGACACGTTTGAAGGCGACCCGATCTCGGGCTTTAAGCTGCGCAGCGAGGACTACGACACCGTCGGTCGCCTGCTGGCAGCGGCCGGACTGCCGACGGTGTTCACCTTCGAGGGCGGCTACGCGGTGGCCGAGGTGGGCACCAACGCGGTCAACGTGCTCGAAGGCTTCTGCCGCAGCGCCTGATCAGGCGGCCTTCCAGAAGATGTAGTCGGCCTGGTAGTTGACGATCTGGCGGGCCCCCACGTTGGCGGCGCCACAGGCGGAGACCGGCGCCACGCCGCCCTGGGTGGCCACCCGCTGGATGTAGGTCACGCCCTGCATCGCACCCATGCCCATGGCCGGGTTGGCCTGCACCAGCTGCAGTGGAATGTTGCCGCTGCCCGCGGGTGCCAAGGCCAGCTGTGTGGCGGTCAGCTTCGAACCGTCCATGCTCTCCCAGGTGGCCGGCGGACCGTAGTACCGGCCCACCTGGCGACCCCTGCGGTCCAGCAGACGCGCATCGGGTCCGGCGAACACCCAATCGAACTGCCCTGCGACACCCTGCTTGGCCCGGCACTCGTACGTGATCTGGCCCACGCCGACGGTTTCCATCGCCACGCGGTGACCGGCTGGTACCTGAACCGTTGCCGGCAGTGCGGCCTGGGAGAACATCTGATGGGACGGCGTTCCCACGCCGGAGGCGCAGGCGGCCAGGCCGAGCACGGCGGTGGCGGCCAGTGAGGTCTTGAAGGTCATGGTCAGCTCCTTGCGATGAGAGAACATCGAAGTCAGGCGCCGAAGGACAGGGCTCCCGGCGGCAGGGCCCGACCCAGTGCGCCCGTCAGCACCGTGAAGTGCATGGTTTCGTCGGCCGCCAGCCGGGCAGCCACCTTGGCGAGCTCGCGGTCCCCCATGGCCGGTATGACGCCCAGGTAGGCGTTGGTGGCACCCAGTTCGAGGCGAGCCGCCAGGCCCAGCACGTCGGCCTGCGTCTTGAGCGAAGCAGCGCCCAGCGCCTTGGCGTACTCGTCCAGCGATTTCTCGGCCACCGGCTGCCCACCGAGCTTGCGGATGGTGGCCATCAGGGCGTCGCGGTGGGTCTTGTGGTGACCCTGGAACTGCACCGCCACATCGAGCACCGGCTTCTGCAGCAGGCCGCTGCCGGCGCCCAGCTGGTAGGCGTTGATGGCCTCGTGCTCCAACCCGAGCGCGACATTGAGGATGTCGACATCCTTGGCCGGGTTGGCGGCGTGGCTGGCGGCCAGCACGTCGCGTCCGGCCAGCAGGGCCAGGGCGGCGGCGGACAGGGTGCCGGTGCCGCGCAGGAACTGGCGGCGGGCGGTGGGGTTGGCAATGGGTTTCATCGTGGTCTCCGTGATTGAGAACGGGTTGGAAGGAATGGGACGGTGAGCCGGTGTGACAGCCGTCACAACCGATACGCGGGCCGGCCCATCACCGGATGCACAAAGCCCCCGACAACCATGCGGTCTTTCGGCCCATCCCCCCGCACACGTCTCGCCCGTTCCAGGAAGGGCGCATCCATGGACTCCGCATGCGCCACGCCGCACTGGCAGCTGGGCTGCTGGTCGCCGCCACAGCTCTGTCACCCGCCCACGCCGGCAGCGGCAAGCTGCTGCTCACCGGTGGTGTCAGCACCATCGACGGTGCAGCCGGGGGTGGACTGTCGCCCTGGGCGGTGATCGGCAGCCAGGCCACCGAAGGGCAGACCGGTTTCACCACCCACCTCAGCCGCGCCGAAACGCGCGACTACGGCCTGACCGCCGCCGGCGCCAGCATCGGCATCCACGACCGGCTCGAACTCTCGGTCGGTCGCCAGGACTTCGACACTGGCGTGGCACCGCCCTGGGCCTGCCCGGCCTGAACCTGCGGCAGACCATCGTGGGCGCCAAGCTGCGCATTGCCGGTGACGCCATCGTCGACAGCGACCGCCTGATGCCGCAGATCGCCGTCGGGGTGCAGCACAAACGACTCGATTCCAGCGGGCTGGACGCCACCCTGGATGCACTGGGTGCCAAGCGCTCGGGCACCGACCTGTATGTCAGCGCCACCAAGCTGTTCCTCGCCCAGGGCCTGCTGGTCAACGGCACCCTGCGCGCCACACGGGCCAACCAGGGCGGCCTGCTGGGCCACGGTGCCCGGCTGGGGGGTGCCGACAACGGCTACGAGGTGGTCCCCGAAATCTCCGTGGCCTACCTGCTGGCACGCAACCTCGCGGTCGGCTTCGAGGTGCGGGGCATGCCCGACAAGCTGCGCCGCGCAGGCGCCGCCGCCGGGCTGGGCGACGGGCTTCGCTCCGACAGCTGGAAGGACATCTTCGTTGCCTGGGCACCCAGCAAGAACGTGTCGCTGACCGCCGCCTACGTCGACCTGGGCCGCGTGGTGCCCGCCACCACAGCGGACCGCCGCCAGACCGGCTTCTATCTGTCGGCCCAGTTCGCCTTCTGAGCCGCTCGTCCTACCCATCCTGTCCATCGAACCACACCACCATGAAACTGCTGATCACCTGCACCTCACTGATCCTGGCCGCCCTGTCCGCCGGCCAGGCCCTGGCCCAGCCACCGGCCCAGCCTGCCGCCACCTCGCCGGCCTCGGCCTATCCGGTGCCCCCTGCGCCGGGCCTCTACCAGGCCCTGGGCGAGCGCCAGGGCATCCGGCTGCTGATGGACGATTTCGCGCGTGGCCTCAGGGCGGACCCGCGCATCGGCACCCAGTTCGCCGACACCAACCTGGACAATCTGGCGCAGTCGCTGACCGAACAGGTCTGCCAGCTGGCGGGCGGCCCCTGCACCTACCAGGGTCCGGACATGCGCACCGCTCACGAGGGCATGGACATCACCCGGGCCGACTTCAATGCCCTGGTCGAGGTGCTGCAGAACAGCATGGATGCCCGCGGGATACCCTTTGGCAGGCAGAATCAGTTGCTGTCCCTGCTGGCACCCATGCACCGGGACGTCATCACGGTCCGATAGGAGTCTTTCCATGCGCACACCCGTCCTCGCCGCCTCCTTGCTGGCCTTCACCGTCGGCTCGTGGGCCGCCACCGTCCAGGTCACGGTCCTGGCCCGTGATGGCCAGCCCCTGCCGAACGCGGTGGTGGTGCTCGAAGTCACCGATGGCCGCCCCGTTCCGGCGCCT
>JALOSN010000143.1 GCA_025458415.1 Hydrogenophaga sp. | reverse complement strand
TGGGGGTTTTTGGCACCGGGGCCGCCTGGCCCGATCTGCTGGTGGCAGCCCTGATGGCGGGCCTGGCGCTGCACGGCGGCTGGCAGGTGCTGAGGCAGGCGCGGGGGGAATTGGGGGCGGAAGGCGCCCAAGGCCACGGTCACGACCATGGACACCATGACCATGCCCACTGAACCCGCGGCGTCGGTGGCGTTCGACCCGGACACCTTCGAGCAGTTGCACCGGGCGTACCTTCGGGTGGATCGCCGCGACCTGGACCAGGCCTGGCATCTGCTCGAAGCCCTGCATGTGATCGGTCAGACGCGGTTGGTTCCGCATGCGCGAACGCATGGGCTCATGCTGGCGCTGGCCTGGCGGACGCGGGACTTGGCCGAGGTGAACGGTCAGCTGCTGCGGCTGTTGCTGGTGCCGTTGGGGCACCTGTTGGGCCGGCTTCCGCTGGGTAACACCGGTCGATCGCATGTCGGTGCGTTTCGGCCCATGTCGGTAGCACCGGAACTGCGGGCCACCATCCGCGCACACCAGCGGACGCCGACACCCTGAACTTCCGTTGGGTTGGCACGGTCAACATCTTTTCATCACAGCCGCCGACCTACAATCCACTCCCGATGCGTGCCTGCCTGCTTGCCCTGATGCTGATGTTCTTCCTGCCCCTGCAATGGGCTGGTACAGCCACGGGCGCGCCTTGCGTGCACGAACCTTGTGCGCCGATGCACACCAGCGCGGCGGGTGTCTCGTCGCAGGCCAACGCCGCCGACCACGTCGGTGAGTCCCACGCGCAGCACCCGCACTGCGCAAGCTGCCACGCTGGCGCCGTGGCCCTGTTGGCCAGCATGCCGTTTTCCATGAGCGACACCCGCACCCGGGTGCAAGCCGGGTTGCGCTCCTGGACCGAAGGCCTGTTCGTCGAGCGGCCCGAACGGCCGCAGTGGCCCACCCTGGCCTGACCAGGGTTTGGCTTCTTTGGCGGCGCATTTCGCCGCATGGCTCCGATCCCTGTGAAGCGTGCCAGCCCTTGCGGCTGGTGATGTCCGTTCTTTCAGGGTCTTTTTCATGTCTGCAACTCCCTGGCGGGGTCGTCCCCGTCTGGCCTGGCTCATGGCCGTGGCCTTTCTCCTGGCGCTGGACCAGCTGAGCAAAGCCTGGTTTGCCAGCACCATCGCGCTGGGCATGGCCGTCGAGGTCACTACCTGGTTCAACCTGGTCCATGTGCTCAACACCGGTGCCGCGTTTTCGCTGCTGGCTGACGCGGGCGGCTGGCAACGAGTGTTCTTCATCGCCATCGGCATCGCGGTGGTCGCTCCCATCACATTCGTTTGTCTGGCGCGCCAGGTGGAGCCGCTGGAGCGAACCGCAGGGGCGCTGCTGGTGGCCGGCGGCAGCGGCAACCTGATTGATCGCATCGCCAGCGGCGCGGTCACCGACTTCCTTGACCTGCACTGGCGCGGTCTGCATTGGCCGGCCTTCAACCTGGCCGATGTGTTCATCGTGCTGGCGGCGGGCGCCTGGATTCTGATGTCCTTTCGCCCGCCCGTCGCCTCCTCGGAGAGTCCGTCATGACCCGGCCCTGGACATTGCTGTTGCTGGCCTGGCTGGTTGCCACTGCTGCCACGCTGGGGGCGCTGTTTCTTGGTGAGGTCATGGGCATGACCCCTTGCGTGCTGTGCTGGTACCAGCGCATCTTCATGTTTCCCCTCGCCATCATTCTCGGGATCGCCTGCTTCGCCGATGACCGACGGGGTGCCGTCTATGGCCTCGCCCTGGCTCTGGGCGGACTGGTTGTGGCCGGGTACCACACCCTGCTGGTCGCCGGCCTGATTCCCAAGGCCTGGGTGCCTTGCAGCGCCGGTGTGTCCTGCGCGGACCAAAAGCTCGAAATTCTCAACGGCGTCCAGATCCCCTGGCTGTCGCTGGCCGCGTTCATGGCGCTGGCATTCCTTCTCGTCGTCCACCTCAGAAAGTCCTCCCGATGAATTCCAAAAAAATCACCGTCGCCGCACTGGTCGTCATCGTCCTGGTGTTCTTTTTCCTGGGCATGAATGCCTACCAAAAGCGGGTGCAGAACTCGCAGGCCGAAAAGGTCAGCCAGGTGGTCCAGCAGGCCGGCAGCGAACCCGCCAGCCAGACGGACAACCGCCTGGTCCGCTTCCATTCACCGGTTTTTGGCCCCAGCAATGCGCCGGTCACCATCGTCGAGTTCTTTGACCCTGCGTGCGAGACCTGCCGGGCGTTCTATCCCATCGTCAAGGACATCCTCAAGCAATACCCGAACGATGTGCGCCTGGTGATCCGCTATGCCCCGTTCCATGCCGGCTCCGATCAGGTGGTCAAACTGCTCGAAGCCGCCAAACGCCAGAACAAGTACCAGCCCGTGTTGGAGATGATTCTGGCCACCCAGCCGCAGTGGGCGGACCACGGAAAACCCAACATCGAGCTGGCGTTCCGGGCGGCGCAGGAAGCCGGTCTGGACATTGCCAAGGCGCAGGCCGACGCTCAGGGCTCGGACATCGCTGCGGTGCTGAAACAAGACATCGAAGACCTGACCGCACTGGAGGTGACCAAGACCCCGACGTTCTTTGTCAATGGACGCGGACTGCCGTCCTTCGGTGACCAGCAACTGCTGTCTCTCGTGGCCGAAGAAGTCGCCAAAGCCAGGAGGTGATATGGACCCGCGTTTTTCTTCCGTTCCTGGCCACCCGTCCATAGATCGCCGGCGCTTTGTGCAGGTGGCGCTCGCCAGTGTGGCGGGCGTGCCTTTGCTGATGGCTTGCTCACCCGAGGTCACGCCGTTCAAAAGCACCGATGTGACCGGCGCTACCTTTGCCCAGGATTTCCGGCTCAAGGACCAAAACGGCAACGTGAGAACGCTGGCGGACTTCAAGGGCAAGATCGTGGTCACGTTCTTCGGTTTCACGCAGTGTCCGGATGTCTGCCCGACCTCCATGACGACCATGGCCGAGGTCAAGCGCCTGCTGGGTGACCAGGGTGAGCGGCTGCAGGTGCTCTTCATCACGGTGGACCCCGAGCGTGACACGCAGGGGCTGCTCAAGGAGTACATGGCGAGCTTCGATCCGGGCTTCATCGCGCTGCGGCCCGACCCCGACGAACTCAAAGACGTCGCAGCGGCCTTCAAGATCTACTACAAGAAGGTCCCCGGATCGACGCCAACGTCCTACACCATGGACCACTCGGCGGGGAAGTACATCTTCGACACCGAGGGCCGGGTGCGCCTGTTCTCCGCCTATGGAACCGACGCCGCCACGATCGCGTCGGACATCCAGATTCTTTTGACCAAGGCCTGAGGCGTTTGAAGCCTTGGTCAAGCCATCGAATGACCTGACATGCACCCCACCAACAAGCTCCGTTTGACGACACTGATCCAACACCACCGGCGGTCCGTGCTGGCGGTCTTGGGCACCTTGATGCTGGGCACGGGCGTGGTGGCCTTTGGTGTCTCCCCGGCCTTGCCCGACGCGGCGCAGTGGCCGGTCCGGCAAGTGATTGAGACCATGGATGCGCCACAGGCAGTGTCTGAGCCGACGACATCGAACCCCGAGTTTCTGATCCACCAATCGCAGCTCACCCGCCGCGACGACTCCCTTCAGGCCCTGCTCAAGCGGCTAGGTGTCGATGACCGCGAGGCACAGACCTTTCTCGCGCACGACGCCACATCGCGCCTGTTGTTGACCGGTGCGTCCGGCAAACTGGCGTCGGTCACCCGAACGCCGCAAGGGCGCTTGAAGACCCTGTCTGTGCGCTGGGTGGACACGAGCAGCCAGCGCATCAGCCGGCTGGTGGTGGAGCAACAAGAAGGTGGCTACCAATCTCGGATTGAACAGCCGACGCCACGGCGCCTGGAGCAATTCGGTTCGCTGACCATCCGATCATCGTTCTATGCCGCCACCGACCAGGCTGGCATTCCGGATGCCGTCGCTGCGCAGACGGTCGAGGCCTTTTCCGGGGACATCGATTTCCAGCGCGACTTGAAACGCGGTGCGCGTGTCAGCCTTGTGTATGAGGCGTTCGAGCTGGATGGTGAAATCCTGTTCACGGGCCAGTTGCTGGGCGCCGAGATTCAGAACGGCAAAGACACGCACCAGGCCATGTGGTTCCAGCAAGCTGGCCAGAACGGCGAGTTCGTCAGCCTCGATGGAGCGAGCCAGCGTCGTGCATACCTGGCCTCACCCCTGGCGTTTTCAAGGATCACCAGCTCCTACGGGCCTCGCATCCACCCGGTGTTTGGGGGGCAGAAAGCCCATAAAGGCACGGACTACGGCGCTCCAGCCGGAACCCCGATTCGAACCGTGGCCGACGGCGTGGTGAGCTTCGCAGGGCGCCAGGGCGGGTATGGCAATTACGTCGTGATCCAGCACCCCGACAAGGCCGCCACCGCCTACGCGCACCTGGGTCGCATCGATGTCCGGGTGGGCCAACGCGTGCAGCAAGGTCAGACCATCGGCACGGTCGGCTCCACCGGAACGGCGACGGGCCCGAATCTGCACTTTGAATACCTCGTCAAGGGAGTGCAGACCAACCCGTCGCGGATCGCCAGCGATTCGTCGGTCTCGACCGTTGCGGTTGCCCAGTTGCCCGGCTTCAAGCAGGAGGCCAAGGCCATGCGG
>JALOSN010000142.1 GCA_025458415.1 Hydrogenophaga sp. | reverse complement strand
ATGCAGGCGGTCTACAACCTGAACCCACGGGTGCGACGCCAGGCCGAGGCGCTGCGCCAGCTCGACACCCGCATGTCGCTGGCCGAGGCGGTTGAAGAAGTGCTGGTCGACATGCCGTCGACGGCGCTGGTGAAGCTGCAGGGCTGGCGCGGCCTGATGGAGGCCATCGCCACGGGGCTTCGCAAGATGGGCCTCGACCGGCTGGCCGAAGCGGTGGCTCAGTGGGTGCGGGGCACGCTGACCAACGCACAGCGCGCCGACCTCATGGTGGCCGACCTGGTGAGGGCGGCCCGGGCTCACGTTCGGCGGCGTCGCTCGCCCGGCGACACCGCAAGGCTGGCGCCAGCTTTGTCCGATGGAACCCTGGCCGATGACCTGGCCAGGCAGGAGAGGTGGCTCACCGATCAGGCGCGCCGTCTCGGGTTCGAGTCGATCGACGACATGCTGGTGCGCGACTACGGCGCCTTCGAGCAACTGGCGTTGCAGTGGCGGGCCGAGAACCCGGCCGAGGCGTTGCTGTCGACGTCGGGCGCCGTTGACCCCTACACGCGGGCAGTGGAGGCGTGGAAGGCTGCGCTTTCGCGCGCGCCGGGCCCGGCTGCCCCGCCTGCGCCTGCCGGCCAGAGCATCAGCATGCCGCTGCCGACCGTCTTCATGGCGATGGGCATCAAGGCACGGGGCTTGGATCTGCCGTTGAGGTATTTGCAGGGGATCGTCGGCAAGCACCGCGACCTTCCTGCCGCGCTGCTGCCTGCCCTTCCGCAGCTGTTGTCCGACCCGGTGGCTGTCTTCCCGCACCGCAGCGGAGGCTTCCGTGTCGTGCTCGACATGAAGACTGCGGACGGTATGCCGATCGTGGCTGGGCTGAGCCTCGATGGGCGCATCCAGACTGTGACGCCGCTGCACGATGAACCCGGCGAAACCGGCTTCGAGCGCTTGGCGAAGATGCTCAACGCCGAGTTGGCGCGCGAGGGCTCGAAGGTCTACGCCAGAAAGAAAGAAGCCCTGAGCGAACTCAGGGCCTCCCGAGGGTCTGTTGACGGTAACCTGGCTGTGCCGGCCCTTGACGCGCCCTCTGCCCGGGCGGTTCCGGCCAGCTATGCCTTGCACCGTGGGTCCCGTGACGTCGCCATTGTAATTCTTCGGGACAAGGTTGTGCGGATGAAGGGCGAGTTTGGCCCGGGCATCCGACTGTCGCGCGCCATCTCCAACGCGCCACTGCGGCAGGAGCAACCTGAGACGCCGGCTCAGCGGGCCGAAGCCTTGTTGGCCGCCAGCGCAAGCACGCCGGCGCCGATCGATTACCTGGCCGACCAGGTGACCCGAGTCACCGGCATCAAGCGGATTGCTTCGATGACCTACGGTCTGGGCGCGCGCCTGATCGAGCGGCTGACCCCTGAGACCGTGAAGGCCGGCATCGTCAGCGACTATGGTGTGCCCGAGGCGGTGATCGACCGCCGCGCCATGCTCCAGGGCACGCAGCGTGAGCAGATGCGCCAGGCCGGCCAGATCCTGGAGAAGCTGGCCACCATGACGCGGGCCGAGAGTCGCGTTGCGTACGAGTGGATGAACATGGACGGCAGCGACCCTCAGGCCTACTTGTCGGCCATGCAGGGCCTGCCCGAAGAGTCGGTGCTGGTGCTGCAGCAGGTGCAGAAGATGATCGACGAGCTGTCGCGCGAGGCGGTGCGCCTGGGCCAGCTCGACGAGGAGACCTTCAAGAAGCACCGGTTTGCCTACCTGCGGCGCAGCTACTTCAAGCATGAGGCCGAACTCACGAAGAGCGAGGTGGCGTCACGCGGCCGCACCATCAGCATCCTCGGCGATCAGTACAAGGGCCGCGGCATGGTGGCGAAGGCCCCGATGCGGCAGGTGCAGAACGTGGCCCCGGACTGGTGGCAGCGCAAGCTGAAGGACGGCAAGGCCGATACCGCCCTGAAGGGCCAGACTTTCCGCCGTCTCGAGCGGCGCGCGCCGGCCGGCGAGGGCACCATGGCCCTGCAAGGGGTCGGCCAGCGCCAGGAGCGCCAGCGGCTGCAAGAGGTGCACTACTGGCCCGCCGACGCCGCCTTGCCGGCCCGCTACGCCGACTGGAACGACGCCGGTACTTGGGAGGTGCGTGACACCAAGGGCGACGACCTGGTGCTGTGGCGCGACTTCACGAAGGACGAGCGCGAGCGCATGGGCGAGATTGACGAGGCCCGCTTCGCCATCGCCAAAACCTTGCACCGGATGATCCACGACGTGGAGGTGGGCCGGTACCTGGAGTGGCTGGGGAAGACCTACGCGAAGACCAACCCGGACGATCTCGACGGCCCGCTGGTGGAGGCCTCCGAGAAGTACCGGCACGTGTTCAAGCCAGGCGAGTGGGTGCAGATCCCGTCGACCAAGATTCAGGGTACCGACGTGGAGAAGTACGGCAGCCTGGCTGGCAAATACTTGCCCGGGCCAATCTGGAACGACCTGCGGCAGATCACCAACGGTCGACCCCAGATCCTGGGCGAGCACTACGACCGCATCCTGACGATGTGGAAGATCTCGAAGACCGCCTTGAGCCCTGGCGTGCACACCAACAACATCATGTCCAACATGGTGATGGCCGACTGGGCGGGGGTATCGGCTGGGCACATGGCGAAGGCCCTGCGAATCATCCTGGCGGCGCGCGAAGACCGCGCCGGCATCCTGGCCAGCGTGGGCAACGCCGGCCGCCACCTGGGCATCCCGGACGCCGAGGCGGCGCGGGAGGTCATGCAGCGCTACGAGCTCTCCGGCGGGTCGATCGGCGGCTGGGTGACGGCTGAGCTTGCGAAGGACCAGATGAAGCCGCTGCTGGAGGCCCTGCAGGCCGAGGTGGCCGGTGCCGCGGCGGCCAGCATCGGCGCCGAGGTCGGCGTGTACGCCGCATTCCAGCACCTCCTGGGTCGGCGTTTCCCGCAGGCGTGGGAGTCGCTGAAGGCCTCCAAGCCCGTGCGCGGCATCGTGCGCGAGGGCGAGACGCTGATCGACCTGTACCAGGCCGAGGATGACGTGTTCCGCCTGGCCGCCTGGTTGCAGCAGAAGGAGGCGGGCGCCTCAGACGCCGACGCCGGCAAGGTGGCCCGCCGCGCCTTCCTCGACTACAACGTGAATGCCCCGTGGATCGCCGCGGCGCGCGCGACGGCCTTCCCCTTCATCGCCTTCGTGTACCGGGCCGTCCCGCGGCTTCTGGACACCATGGGCAACAAGCCTCACAAGCTCCTGAAGTTGATGGCGCTGGCCGGAGCCCTCAACGCTTTGGGCGTGGCCCTAGCCGGGGGCGGCGACGACGACGAGCGCGAGCTGCTGCCTGACGAGAAGGCCGGCCGCATTTGGGGGATCGTGCCGAAGCTGATCCGCATGCCGTGGAACGACGAGCACGGCTCGCCGGTGTACCTCGACATCCGCCGCTGGATCCCCGCCGGGGACATCGTCGACACCGGCGCAACGAATGCCGCGGTGCCCGTCATCCCTGCCGCGATCCCTGGCGGGCCGCTCGCGCTGCTGATCGAGTTGATCTCCAACAAGAGCCAGTTCACCGGCAAGGCCATCACCCTGGAGACCGACACCACCGGCGAGAAGCTGGGCAAGGTCTTCGACCACGTCTACAAGTGGGCGATGCCGAACATCATTGGCCTGCCGGGCACTTACGCGACGGAGGGCGTCATGGGCGCGGCGACGGGCCGGACCGATGCCTTCGGCCGCGAGATGAGCACGCCGATGGCCGTGGCGAGTGCGTTCGGCGTGAAGCTGGGCAGCTACCCTGCCGACGTGCTGCGCCAGCAGCTGGCGGCGCGCACCGCGATCCAGCAGGCCGAGCTCGACACCCAGATCCGGGCCCTGCGGCGCCAGCGCATGCGCAATGGCATCGACGAAGCCGAGTTCAAGGAGAAGGTCGAGGCCCTGCAGGACAAGAAGCGCAAGCTCAATCGGGAGCTGGCGGAGAAGCTGGGGGCTGCTTCGATGTAGTGGGCCTAGAGCTCCAGGGTGGTCTTGCGCTGGCGGCGGTCAATCTGACCGAGGCATATTCCCGACGGAATTCCCCGGGGTGATATGCAGCATGCTTAAACACCTGTAGAGTCAAAGTCCTCGGAAAAGTGGTCCCCCCGGCAGGAATCGAACCTGCATCCCCCGACTGCGAATCTGGAGCTCTATCCTTTGAGCTACGGAGGGTCCACCGGCCCCGAGACCCCGAGCCTCGCAGCGTTCGCGCGCTGCGGGGCTCAATCTTTTCCGGGACCGACGGAGTCAGTGTAGCCGCGGAATTTTCGGGCCGGTGTGGGAGAGTCTGGGGAAGAGCTGTGCACGACTTGGGCACAGGCGCCGCCCTTGGCCTGGCCGAGGGCGGTTTCCCCGGGTAGAGCTGCCGTTATCGCGGAAATTTGGGCCCGAAGCGGCGACACCACGGGCACGCCCATGAGCGTGTTGAACCGCACCCACCTCGTGGACCATGGCCGTCTTGTGGATGACCTTGTGAGCGATCTGCGTCGCAGGTCTCGCTGACACATTGAGCGCCGGTGGCCCGCCCGGGGTTTAGAAGGCGCGTGCTCTATCCGGTTGAGCTACGGGCGGAAATTAGACAGACTGCCAAGAATTAGACACCGCTCATAGGGTGAACGGCTGCTTAGAAGGTAGTCGTCCTATCTAGGATTGGCGCGGGTTTCCGGGCGGTTTGTCTAATTCTTGGTGCGCCAAGAGGCCCAGTATTGGCGCGGGTTTCCGCGGGTCACTTAGACGGCTTTGCACGCTTGCGCGTCTTCCCGGAGACGTAATGCTCGGTCATGCGGACCGACCCATGTCCCAGCAGTTTCTGGGCCTCATAGACGCCGCGATCGTCGGCCACGTCGGCGCCGGCGCGGCCCCGCAGGTCGTGGATGTGCAGGTCCTCGATGCCGGCGCGCTCCATGGCGCGCACCCAGGCGCTGCGCACCCCGGCGTAGCGGTAGGGCTTGCCGGTGGACTGCACCAGCAGGTGCCCGATGCGGTCGCGGCCGGCGCCGCAGGCGTCCACTGCCGCCTTCAGGGCTGGCGTCCACTCGATCAGCAGCGGCTCGCCGGTCTTGCCCTGGTCGACCAGCAGGCCGTCGTCGGTGACATCCTGCCACCGCATGGACAGCACGTCGCCGATGCGCTGGCCGGTGAGCATGCACAGGTCGACCATCAGGCAGTGCGTCGGGCCGCCGCGGCTCTGCTGAAGCAGGGCGGCCTTCAGGGCCCGGATCTCGGCGTCGGTGACGATGCGTCGCCGCTTGGGCATCTTGCGCTGCGGAACGTCGTCGGCCGGGTTGTGGCCGTCGCGCAGGCCCTCCAGGGCGGCGAAGGACAGCACCTGGCGCAAGACGCTGCGGTGCAGGTTGTAGGTGCGAGGCTTCGTCAGGAAGGGCTGCAGGTACTGGAACACCACCGGGGCCGTGACCTGGGCCGGCGTGAACTCCACGAAGCGCTTGGCGATGTGGGAGACCACGCGTGCCATGTTGCGCTGGGTGCTCGCTTCCCACTCCCCGGCGGTCTCTTTCGACTGCTGCCAGCGCGTGGCCACGGC
>JALOSN010000141.1 GCA_025458415.1 Hydrogenophaga sp. | reverse complement strand
GGCCGGAGTCGGCCTGCAACGGGCTCGCGTGGGCCTGTGGCTGCTGGTGGGTGCCTACACCGTGCTCTGGGCGTGGGCCCTGCACCTGGGACTGGCCGGGCAGACTCCCACCCCGCCGGCCCTGATGCAGCGGTTCATTTGACCCCCACCGCTTCGGTGATGCGGTAGTAGAGGCCGTAGGTGTCGTTGGTCAGGACGTGGAACTTGCCTTCGACCACCACCGCACCCAGGCTGTACCTGACCGGCGCCTTGGTTCGTACCTCGACCATACTCTCGGGCCCACCCGGGGTGCAGAACGAACAGGTCAGCGGCACCGAAGACAACAGGAAGTGGCGTTGCTGCTCGCGCCCTGAATGCGCTGCGTCTTCTGGTCCAGCCGACGCACGGCGGACGTGTAGACCGGAACGATGCGCCGGTTCTCGATGCGTGTGCTGATGTCGGTCAGTACCGACCAGGGCACCACATCCCGGCGCTGCGGCAGCGGCGGAAACGGGCTCAGCGGGCTGTGCACACCCGCCCCCTGACCGTGCGGCACCGGTGCGGCAGAGGCGAGGCGGGTGCCCCAGCGGGCGGCGCTCCCAGGGGCGAGCTCAGCACCTGCGCCAGCGCCGGCGACAGGCAAAAAAACATCAGGACAGAGGCCTGCGCAAAACGGGGGTGCATCCGGTCAGTGTGTCGGGGCCAAGCGGCGGGGCCGTCGCCTCAGTGGGCGTGGCGCATACCGCAGTATTTTCCTATCGCCAGACCCTTGCAGGCGGTCTGAAGTTCCGCCTGACAGACTTTCTCGCCCCGCCCGGCTTCCAGGCATTTGGCCGCGGCCTCGTGCGCGGCGGCCATGGCTCGGTGGCGCTTGATGTCTTCCTGGATCTGTTTCTCGGTGTGCTGGGCCGCGGCGGGCAGGCTCAGCAGCAGCGTGGCGAAGGCCATGGGCAGCAGACGTTTCATGGAATCAGCTCCTTGTGTTGAGCAGGTGATGAACATCCTGGCGGTAGGCGCTCCAGGTCGGCACCAGCGCCGACAGCAAGGCCACCAGGACGGCAAAAACAGGCAGTGGCCACAACACGCGCCAAGGGGTGTCGATGACCAGCACGACGGACTGGGCCTGCATCAGCCACCAGCCCAGACCGGCAGCCAGGCCCCCGATCAGCAACAGCGCGATGGCTGCAGACAGCAGGCCGAGCCACAAGGCCTCGACCAGCAGGACGCCCGCCACCCGCCGGGGCGGTGCGCCCAGCAGGCGCAGCAGGGCCAGATCGGCCTGCCGGTCGCGCAGGGCCGACCAGAGCCCGACGAACACCGACAGGCCGGCCACCAGCAACAGCACCAGCCCCATGCCGCGCAGCACCTGCAGGCCCACGCCCAGCATGGCCATCAGGCGCGTAACCTCGACCGCCGGAGCCGCCGCCTGCATGCCGGTACCGTCATTGACCATGCGCGGGAAGGTCACCGCTGCCAGGGGCGTGTTGTAGCGCAGCAGCGCCAGCGTGATCTCGCGATCGGCCCGCAGGGCCTGCAGGTCGGTCTCGTCCATGTCGGCCGCACCGTGCATCTCGTCGTGCACGTCCCAGACCGACTCGGTGGCGGTCAGCACCAGGCGGTCGAGCACGCAGCCGCAGGGCCGCAGGATGCCGGTCACCTGGTAGGCGAGATCGTCGTGCACCATGCCGCCCCGCCCGAGCCCGTGGGCGCCGTGGAAGGACTGCCCTGGAACCAGTCCGGTCTGGCGCGCGACCTGAGCCCCCAGCACCGCCTCCATCGACACGGCCCACCAGCGGCCGCCGGCCAGCTGGGCTCCATAATGGGCCGGATAGTCGTGGCTGGTGCCAACGATGCGAAATCCATCCAGGTTGTCACCCAGGCTCAGCGGGATGAGTTGCGCCACCTGCGGGTGCCGGGCCAGGGCCTCGGCCTCGGCCAATGGGATGTTGCCCGGTGGCACATCCAGGTGAAACACGCCGGCCAGAATCAGCTGCATCGGGCTGCCCTTGGCGCCGACCACCAGGTCGATACCGGCCAGGTCACGCGTCAGGGCACGCTCGACCGCGTCACGCGAGAGGGCGACCAGCGCGACCGCGGTCAGGCCCAGCGTGAGCAGCAGCAGGTTCAGACCGCTGGTCAACGGTCGGGACCAAAGGTAGCGCCACGCCAGCCCGGGCAGGCTCATGCACGCACCTCCGGCGCCGGGGCCTCCAGTTGCAGGCAGGTGGCACTTGGCCATGCCTCGGTCACGCGCCGGTCATGGGTCGCCAGCACCAGGCTGGCACCGGCCGACCGGGCGGCGGTCTTCAACAAGTCCAGCGCCTGGACGCAGGCCTGATCGTCCAGACTGGCCGTGGGCTCGTCGACCAGCAGGACCGCCGGTTTTCGCAACACCGCCCGGGCCAGGGCCACACGCTGCGCCTGGCCGCCCGACAGTGCGGACGGACGGCGTTGCGCGAGGTCTGCCACGCCCAGCGACTGCAGGACCCGCTCCACGGCAGCACGGTCCACCGGCAATCCGGATGCCACATAGGCCAAGGCCAGGTTGCCCTCCACGGTGAGGGCTTCGCTCAGGTGCAGGCGCTGGGGCAGGAATCCGATGGTGGAGCCGCGCCAGGCGTCCAGTCGCGCGCCGTGCAGCGCCTGCAGGTCCTGCCCCGCCACCTCCAGCCATCCTTCCGATGGGCGCAGCAGCCCGGCCGCCAGCGCCAGCCAGGTCGACTTGCCACAGCCCGACGGGCCGTGCAGCAGCAGGGTGTCCCCCCCTTCGAGCAACACGTCCGGAAACCTCAGGCAGGCGCCCGATGCGTAGCGCAACGCCAGGCCCTCGGTATGGATCACTTCGGTCCCTCAGCCACCGCCGGCTGGTCACCGGCCGGTTCCACACAGACCGCACAGGTACCGTGAATGGACAGGTCGACCCGCTGACCCTGATGCCCCAGGTGGGCGAGCGTGTCGAGCAGCTCCCGGGCGACGGCCTGCGTCGGCTCGCTGGCTTCGGTCAGCCGGAATTGCCGATGGCAGGCATCGCACTCGAAGCGCGGTACCACCCCGCCCTGGTCGGCGGCCAGCGAGAAGCGCCAGCTTCTGCCGTCGCCTCCGGTGTGACGCTCCAGCACCTGGGCTTCCACCAGGCGCTCCAGCAGGCGGTACAGCGTGACGCGGTTGACCTGCAGCCCCGAGGCCTGCAGCGCCGCCTCCAGTTCCGCGTGCGACGGCGACCAGCCCGGATCGGACAGGAACAGCCCGACCACCGCCTCGGTGGCACGGGTGCGCCTGAGTCCCGCTTTGTCCAGGCGCTGCATCAGCACGGGAGTTTCGGGTGAGGAAGCCGGCACAGCCATCGAAAGGGAAAGAAGAGGACCCAGACGGACCCACGATGGACCCGTCACAAACGCAACTTGGTTGCGTTATGATGCGGCCAATAACGCAATCGAGTTGCAATACCACCCATCTTAACCGCACAGCCCATGTCCCGACCCGATTCCCGCCCCGTTTTTGCGTCGGCCATCGTGCCATCGGCCGTGCGCCGGCTGGCCTTCGTTCTGCCCGCCTGCCTGGCGCTGGGGCTGTTTCTGTGGCTGGTGATCGACTGACACCCATGCCTCCTTCCATTCACCTGGACAACCTGACGCTGGGCTATGAGCGGCATCCGGCGGTTCACCACCTGACACTGGTTCTGGCGCCGGGCAGCCTGGTCGGCGTGGTGGGCCCCAATGGCAGCGGCAAGTCCACCCTGCTCAAGGCCCTGGCAGGCCAGCTGAGCCCCATGCAGGGCCAGATCCAGGGCTTGGCAGGCAGGCGGGTGGCCTACCTGCCGCAGCAGGCCGAGGTGGACCGGAGCTTTCCGATACGCGTGGGGGATCTGGTGGCCATGGGCCTTTGGCACGAGATCGGCGCCCTGGGGGGCCTGACCGCCACCCAGCGCGAGCGCTGCCGGAACGCACTGCAATCGGTGGGCATGGACGATTTCGCGCATCGCACGCTGGACAGCCTGTCGGGCGGCCAGTTCCAGCGCGCATTGTTCGCCCGCCTGCTGCTGCAGGACGCCGACCTGATCCTGCTGGACGAACCGTTTGCCGCCGTGGACACCCGGACCACCGAAGACCTGCTGTCCATCCTGGCCCGTTGGCATCGGGCCGGCAAAACGGTGCTGGTGGTGCTGCACGACCTGGCGCAGGTCATGGCCCACTGTCCCGACGCCCTGTTGCTGGCCCGATCAGCCGTGGCCTTCGGTCGCACGTCCGACGTGCTCACGCCAGCGAACCTGCAACAGGCCCGGCGGATGACCGAAGCCTGGGACGAGACGGCCGAGGTCTGCCCGCAAACCGGTGGCGCAACGGCTTTCGCGGCGCAACGCCACACCCCAGCGGCCAGGCCCCGCCTGGAGTTGCCATGACCATCTCGTCCCCGCTCTGGCTGGACTGGCTGGGATTGGCACCCTTCGCCGAGTTCGGGTTCATGCAACGGGCCTTGCTCGGCTGCCTGGCCTTGTCGGTCAGCGCCGCACCCATCGGCGTTTTTCTCATGTTGCGTCGCATGAGCCTGATGGGCGATGCCATGGCCCACGGCATCCTGCCCGGTGCCGCGGTGGGTTACCTGGTCTCCGGCCTGTCCGTCGGCGCCATGACGGCAGGCGGTCTGGTGGCAGGTCTGGTGGTTGCCATCGGATCAGGGCTGGTGGCGCGCAGCACGGTCATGCGCGAAGACACCAGCCTGGCCGCTTTCTACCTGATTTCGCTGGCCCTGGGCGTGCTGATCGTGTCCTCCAGCGGCAGCAACGTGGACCTGCTGCATGTGCTGTTCGGCAGCGTGCTGGCCCTGAATGACGACGCCCTGCTGCTCATGGTCGGGGTGGCCAGCACCACGTTGCTGGCCCTGTCCGTGCTGTACCGCCCGTTGGTGCTGGAGTGCCTGGATCCGCAATTCCTGCGCTCGGTCAGTCGCTGGAGCCCGGTCGCCCACTACGGCTTTCTGGTCTTGCTGGTGCTCAACCTGGTGGCCGGCTTCCATGCCCTCGGCACGCTGATGGCGGTCGGCTTTCTGGTGCTGCCGGCTGCGTCTGCGCGCTTCTGGGTGCGCGAGGTCACCGCCCTGCTGATCCTGTCCAGTCTGTTCGCGCTGCTCGCCAGCGTCGCGGGCCTGCTGCTGTCTTTCCACATCGACCTTCCGACCGGTCCCGCCATCGTGCTGTCGCTGGGTGTGCTCTACCTGGGCTCGATGTTCTTCGGGCGTCACGG
>JALOSN010000140.1 GCA_025458415.1 Hydrogenophaga sp. | reverse complement strand
ATCCGCGCATTCTGGAGGCCGCCGAATCCGAGCGGGTGCTGGGCAAGGCCATCGAGCGCGAGTACAACTTGTTTGACCTGCTGCGCCGGCCGGGCGTGGGCTACGCCGCGCTGATGGGCATGGGCGACGGCCGCTGGGCGCCGGTCGCGAAAGCGGGTGGCGACGACACCCGGCCCGTGGTTTCACGTGAAACCCTGGGGGAATTGCACGACGCTGTGGTGGAACAGGTGGAGATCGCCGCCAAGTATTCGGGCTACATCGACCGCCAGAAGGATGAGGTCGAGCGTGCCGCCCATTATGAAGGCCTGAAACTGCCAGCCGATCTCGACTACAGCCAGGTTGCGGCCCTGTCCATCGAGGTGCGCCAGAAGCTGGCCAAACACCGGCCGGAAACCCTGGGCCAGGCGTCCCGGATCTCCGGCGTGACGCCGGCAGCCATCTCGCTGCTGCTGATCCACCTGAAGAAGGGCGGCTACAAGGGCTTTGCACGCCGCGAGACCGAGACGGCATGAGCGCCCCCGTGTTGAGGCCGACGCTGGAGGCCGGGCTGCGCGAACTCGGTCTGGCGCTGTCGGCCGGACAGGTGGACCAGTTGCTGGCCTACCAGGACCTGATCACCAAGTGGAACAAGGTCTACAACCTGACCGCCGTGCGCGACCCGCAGGAGATGCTGACCCACCACCTGCTCGACAGCCTGGCCGCGATCCCGCCGCTGCTGCGGCAGACCGGGGGACAGTCGGGTTTCGCCGCCGGGCCGCCCCAAGGCGAAACAGCCCCCGGACCCGGCGAAGACCGGGGCCCTTCCCGGTCTTGGGGCAGCGACCCGCGCAGCGGCGGAGCATGGGGGCAACCGATCCAGCTGCTGGATGTGGGTTCGGGCGGCGGTTTGCCGGGGGTGGTGATTGCCATCACCTGTCCGCAGATCGAGGTGCACTGCGTTGACACCGTGCTCAAGAAATCGACCTTCATCCAGCAGGTGGCGGCCACACTCAAGCTGTCCAACCTCCGTGGCATCCACGCGCGGGTCGAGTCGCTGAAAGCGGAAGAGGGTGGCGGCTATGACGTGGTCTGCTCCCGCGCCTTTGCCTCGCTGGCGGACTTCACCGCGTGGTCGAGGGCCGCACTTCGGCCGGCAGGCGTGTGGATGGCGTTGAAGGGCAAACACCCGGCCGACGAACTGGCCGCCCTGCCACCGGATGTGTCGGTGTTTCACGTGGAACAACTGGCGGTGCCCGGGCTGGGTGCACAGCGCTGCATCGTGTGGATGCGTCCGTCGGGCTGATCCGGGCGACCTTCTGGCGCGCCGGGCAGGGACGCTGGCGCAAACCCCCCGCCGTGCCTGACCTGCACAAAGAGGCCATGCACAGGGAGACTCACGTAAACTCGTGCCCTTCACCGCGAGGGAAACCCACCATGTTCGGCATCGCAGACTACGGCGCCTTCGTCGTCGCCATCATTGTCTTCCTGGCCATTCCCGGCCCCGGCAACCTCGCGCTGATCACCTCCACTGGCAAGGGCGGCATCCCCGGTGGCCTGGCCGCCACCCTGGGTGTCATTGCCGGTGACCAGGTGCTGATGTGGATGGCCGTGGCCGGCGTCGCCGCCTTGCTGGCAGCCTACCCGGCGGCATTTGCCTTCTTCCAGCAGGCCTTGACCATCACCCTGCTCAACCCCAAGGCCATCGTGTTCTACATGGCCTTCTTCCCGCTGTTCGTCGACCCCCAGAAGCACCAGGGGCTGGTGACCTTCGGCGCCATGGCCGCCACCATCGCGGTCCTGACGTTCGTGTATGGCCTGGCCGTCGTGCTGCTCACCCATTTCCTGGCCGAGCGCATGCGCGCCAGCCCACGCATCACCCAGCTGCTGAACAAGGTGGCCGGGGTTTTCCTCATCGGCTTTGGCATCAAGCTGGCCATCTCCAAGTAAACCAACGGGTCTGAACAGATGGCCAAGATATTCTGTGTCGCCAACCAGAAGGGCGGTGTCGGCAAAACCACCACCACCGTCAACCTGGCCGCCGGCCTGGCCAAGATCGGCCAGCGGGTGCTGATGGTCGACCTGGACCCGCAGGGCAATGCCACCATGGGCTCGGGTGTCGACAAGCGCACCCTGCCGCTGACGATCTACGATGTGCTGCTCGAGTCGGCCTCGGTCAGGGAGGCGGCGGTCTTTTCGGAGAAGTGCGGCTACCACGTGCTGGGGGCGAATCGCGACCTGGCCGGCGCCGAGGTCGAGCTGGTCGAGGTCGAGCGGCGCGAGAAGCGCCTGAAGCAGGCCCTCGCCGAGGTCGATGCCGACCACGACTTCGTGCTGATCGACTGTCCGCCGTCGCTCTCCATGCTGACCCTCAACGGCCTGTGCTCGGCCCATGGCGTCATCGTGCCCATGCAGTGCGAGTACTTTGCGCTCGAAGGCCTGACCGACCTGGTCAACACCATCAAGCAGGTCCACGCCAATCTCAACCGCGACCTGCAGATCATCGGCCTGCTGCGTGTCATGTACGACCCGCGCATCACGCTGCAGCAGCAGGTCTCCGACCAGCTCAAGGCCCACTTCGGGGACAAGGTGTTCGACACCGTGATCCCGCGCAACGTGCGGCTGGCCGAAGCGCCCAGCTACGGACTGCCCGGGGTGGTGTTCGATCCGTCGGCCCGCGGCAGCCAGGCCTTTCTGGCCTTCGCCAGTGAGATGGTCCAGAGAATCCAGAAGATGTGAGCGCTTGCTGTTGCCAAGATGTATGTCAATTCGAAGAATGTGCTGATCCTGCCAGGCTGGCAGAACAGCGGCCCGGATCACTGGCAAAGCCGTTGGGAGACGCTGCATGGCTACCAACGCGTGGAGCAGCACGACTGGATGACCCCCAGGCGTGGCGACTGGATCGCCCGCCTGGAAGACGTGATCCTCGGTTGCGACGGGCCGGTGCTGCTGGTTGCACACAGCCTGGGCTGCATCCTGACCGCCGCCTGGGCCCAGATTTCGCGCAGCACCGCGCGCGTGCAGGGCGCGCTGCTGGTGGCGCCCGGCGACCCGGAGCGCGACGCACTGCGGGCCGTCCTGCCCAGCTGGGCGCCCATCGTGCGCCAGCGCCTGCCCTTTGCCAGCACCCTGATCGGCAGCCGCAACGACCCCTATTGCAGCCACGACAAGGCGCAATCACTGGCGCAGGCCTGGGGTTCCCGCTTCATCGACCTGGGCGAACGCGGCCACATCAACGCCGAGTCCGGCCTGGGCGACTGGCCCGAGGGCCTGCTCTGGCTGAACGAACTGAACGACAAGAAAGGCGATTGAGATGGTCACCAAGAAACCCAAGGGCCTTGGCCGCGGACTGGAAGCCCTGCTGGGCCCCAAGGTGGCCGAACCGACCGCCGCCGACAGCGCGGTTCCGACAGGGGCGCCCAGCGTCCTGCCGGTGGGCGAGATGGTGCCTGGCATGTACCAGCCCCGCACCCGCATGGACGAGGGCGCGCTCTACGAACTGGCCGAGTCGATCAAGGCCCAGGGCATCATGCAGCCGATCCTGGTGCGCAAGCTGGCGGGTGGCGCCAATGCGGGCAAGTACGAAATCATCGCCGGCGAACGCCGTTACCGCGCGTCCCAGCTGGCCGGGCTGACCGAGGTGCCGGTGCTGGTGCGCGACGTGCCCGATGAATCGGCCGCCGCCATGGCGCTGATCGAGAACATCCAGCGCGAAGACCTGAACCCGCTGGAAGAGGCCCATGGCCTGCAACGCCTGGTCAAGGAGTTCGGCCTGACCCATGAACAGGCGGCCCAGGCCGTGGGCCGCTCACGCTCGGCCGCCTCCAACCTGTTGCGGCTGCTGCACCTGGCCGAACCGGTGCAGACCATGCTGATGGCCGGTGACCTGGACATGGGCCATGCACGCGCCCTGCTGGCGCTGGAGAAGGTGGCCCAGATCACGGCCGCCAACCAGATCGCGGCCAAAAAGCTGTCGGTGCGCGAGGCCGAGGGTCTGGTGAAGAAACTCAGCGCCGAATTCAATCTGGTGCCACAAAAACCCAAGAAGGAAAAGTCGCGTGACATCCGCCGGGTCGAGGACGAGCTGTCCGACCTGCTGACCGCCGAGGTGGAGGTGCGCGTCAAAAAACGCGTCAAGCGCCACGGCCGGGTCGAGGAAATGGGTGAGCTGGCGATCCAGTTCGGCTCCCTCGACGAGCTCAACGGGCTGATTGAAAAACTCCGCCACGAGCGCTGAAACCACCAGAAGCCCAACAAAAAGGCCTCTCTGAAGAGAGGCCCTTTTTCAGGCACACCGTGTGTTAACAGGCCAGACGCACCGCGGAACCGGCTTCGCCGGGCCGCAGGTGCGGTCCCCCCTCCCAGCGACGCGCGGCGGCGCGCCAGAGAGGGGGGAAGCCGCGTCAGCGGCGCAGGGGGGTGTACCCCATTTACTGCCCGACCCTCAGCTGCCCGCCACGACCCAGGCCGCCCTTGACCTCCTGGGCCTTGTAGTTGCGCAGCGAGACGACCATGTTGTTGTAGGCGTCCATGAAGGCAGCGACGGTGGCCTTGCCTTCCGGGGTGCGCGAGAAGCCACCGAGTGCGCCGCCGGCGCTGGGGCCGAAGGCGCCCAGGGCTGCGCCCCAGTTGGTGGCGGTGGCGTTGCCCTCGGAGATGGACAGCTGCACGCCCGAACGGATGTCGAACAGGGTCATGGTCACGACCGACACCTTGCTCTCGAGCGAACCGGCCAGCACACCCAGGTTGCGGTTGCGGCTGCCCAGCAGGCCACCCACGCCGGCGGCGAGGCCACCGGTGGAGTCGTTGTTGATGATGATGGACGGCTCCAGGTAGTAGTCGGCGGCCACGCGCTGGCCCGCTTGCTGGTTGGAGCCGGCGCGGAATTCACCCGAGTTGCGCTGGCGGTCGGTGATGGCCGAAATGCGGCTGTCGGTGCGGCTGCTGCCGACCGAGGTGATGACAAAGCAGTTGGACTGCTGCACCGCCAGACGGATCAGGGGTTCGATGGTGGTGACCTGGGTGGCGCGACCATAGCTGGCCCACCACTCCTTGTCCCGGCCGTCGTCCACCGCGATGGTGCCCAGCGGTGCGTCGCAGCGCTGCAGGTTGGGATTGGCGTTGACGCTGGTGCCGCCCCCGGCTGCCCCGGTGGCCGCGGTGGCGTTGCCACCGGTGGAAACGATGCCACCGCCGGGCGTCACGCAGCCAGCCAGGGCGACAGTGGCCGCCAGCGCGGCCCAGCGGAGGGTCAGAGAGGTTTGGTTCATGGTGAACGACTTTCGAGTCAGCAGGTTGGTGATGAAGACGGTGGCCTGGGCCGCAGGGGCATGGGCAGGACCGAAGCCCGAGTTTCGCACGGCCTCAGCGTGCGTACCAGCCCCTGGGACCCCAGGTCCAGTAGTACGGGTAGCTCGAATACCAGACGCCCCAGGACTTGCGCTGGGCCTCGCGCACCTGGTAGAGCCGGCGCTCGTCCTTTTTGGCGGCCGCTGCCTCGGGCAGCAGCTGGCGGGCATCTTTGTGGCCCTGGCCGGCGGCCATGGTGAGCCAGCGCTCCGCCTCGGCCGGGTCTGACCCCATTTCCTCGAAGCCCATCAGGTAGATGCGCCCCAGCGCGTACTGGGCCTCGACGTGGCCGGCGTCACCGGCCTTGCGCATCCACTGGATGGCCTGATAGCTGTTGCGCTCGACGCCGTCACCCCGCAGGAAGCGCAGACCCAGGTCGTATGCCGCGCGCGGGTCCTGCTCGCCGAGCGCGGTCAGCTCGGCCAGCCGGCGCTCGGCCGCAGGGTCGGTGGGGGTGCCCTGGAAGGTGGCGCTGTTGCGCGGCCGGTCGGAGCAGCCGCTGCTGTCGCAGATGCGGACGGTGTCGGTGCGGGGGGCTGTCTGGTCGGCGGCGCTCTGGGCGGCACAACCCGAGGCCAGCAGGACGAGGCAAGCAGAGATGGCTGTCGCGGCGCGCATATGACCCTCCTGAAAACGGCGTCGACTGTTCTTGTAGGACCAAAAGTGTACCCAGTGGACGCACCGTTGTCTTCCCCTGTACAGGGTAGGAGCGGCCCGGCGGCAGCCGGCGCCGGATCAGAGGCGGAAGATCTTGCCCGGGTTCAGGATGTTGTCCGGGTCCAGCGCCTGCTTGATGGTGCGCATCATGTCGATGGCGCCGTCGCCCGCCTCGGTGCGCAGGAAGTCCATCTTGTGCACAGGGTGTGGTTCAGCGCCTCGGCCTTGCGGTGTTCTTCGGGCTGGTCGGGGTCGATCAGGTAGCCGAAGTGGAAGTTGCCGTCGCCGACATGGCCGACGAGGAAATACGGGATGCCGGACGCGTCGGCCTCGGCCACCGAGTCGAGCAGGCAGTCGGCCAGGCGGCTGATCGGCACGCAGGTGTCGGTGCTGATGGCGCGGCAGCCGGGGCGGCTCTGGATGGCGGCGAAATAGGCGTTGTGCCGCGCGGTCCACAGACGGGTGCGTTCCTCGGGGGTGGTGGCCCACTCGAAGTCGTTGCCGTCAAACTCCCTGGCGATGTCCTGTACCGTCTCGGCCTGCTCCTGCACGCTGGCCGGCGAGCCGTGGAACTCCATCAGCAGCATGTGTTCTTCGCGCAGACCCAGCTTGCTGTGGGCGTTGACCATGCGCACCGTGCCGGCGTCGATCAGTTCGCAGCGCGCGATCGGCACGCCCATCTGGATGATCTGGATGACGGTGCGCACCGCCGCCTCGATGGTCGGGAACGAGCAGATGGCGGCCGAGATGGCCTCGGGCAGCGGATAGAGCTTGAGCGTGACCTCGGTGATGACGCCCAGCGTGCCTTCGCTGCCCACCATGAGACGCGTCAGGTCGTAGCCGGCGCTGCTTTTCTTGGCGCGGGTGCCGGTGCGGATGACATCACCACGGGCGGTCACCACCTCCAGCGCCAGCACGTTCTCGCGCATGGTGCCGTAACGCACGGCGTTCGTTCCGCTGGCGCGGGTGGCCGCCATGCCGCCGATGGAGGCATCGGCACCGGGGTCGATGGGAAAAAACAGGCCTTCGTGCTTGACCGCCTCGTTCACCGCCTTGCGGGTGATGCCCGGCTGGACCGTGACGGTCAGGTCCTCGGCATTGACCGACAGCACCTTGTCCATGCGGCTGACGTCGATGCTGATGCCGCCCTGGACCGCCAGCAGGTGGCCTTCCAGCGAGGAGCCGACGCCGAACGGAATCACCGGCACCTTGTGCTGCGCCGCCAGCCTCACCGCGTCGGCCACGTCCTGGGTGGACTCGGCGAACACCACCGCCGAGGGGGGCGGCACGTCGAAGATGGACTCGTCGCGCCCGTGCTGCTCGCGCACCGCCTGCGCGGTGGAGCAGCGGGCGCCGAAGCGCTGCTGCAGCGCTTCGACCAGGGCGGCGGGCACCTCGCGCAGCTGCAGTTCAGGCGCGAGGTGGTGGTGGTCGGTGGGGGCGTTCATGGCGGTCTCCGCGGGTGTCTGGCTCAGCGGATCAGTGTACCCCTGCATGCCGTGAAACACACCCCGGTCAACCCTGTCGCCGCACCGGGCATCAGCCGGCCGGGCGGTTGCAGGCCGGGTCCGGCCCCCGTGTGTCGGCCTGCTTGACCGTGGCTGCCGCGTCGCTGCGGCCGCTCCGATCGGACTTGGGCGCGTGTGACGGAGCGAAGGCGTGGCCGGCCGCGGCCACGCTCAGGCTGGCGAACAGCATGACGCTGCGCCGTTCGAACGAGGTCAGGTGGGGCGTTTTCTTCATCGGTCGGATCTCCCGGGTGGGTTGAGAAGGCAGACACGCGTCGGTGCGTGAGAGTCGGATTGAAGACCAGGCCCGCGCCCATGGCCAGCGCTTTTGCGCTCTGTTGCCGCAGCACGCATCCGCTTGCCCGGGACACATGGCGATTCGCTTGCTTACCTTCGGGAACCCGGCACCGCGGGAACCCGCGGGCACGAGGGGGCATCGTGGTCTCTGCGGCTGACCGATAATCCGCACTCCGACCACGATCGACATCCAGGAACCCGCCATGGGCAACCGCCTGACCCAGATCGCCACCCGCACCGGCGACGCCGGCACCACCGGACTGGGCGACAACACCCGCGTTTCCAAGAACAGCCTGCGCGTGCACGCCATGGGCGATGTGGACGAGCTCAACTCGCACATCGGCGTGCTGCTGTGCGAGCCGATGCCGGTCGACGTTCGCACGCTGCTGGTCGAGATCCAGCACCAGCTGTTCAATCTGGGTGGCGAGCTGTCGATCCCGGGTTTCGAGCTGCTCAAGCCCGAGGCGGTGCTGGCCCTGGACGAGGCATTGGACCGCTACAACGAACAGCTGCCGCGCCTGCAGGAATTCATCCTGCCCGCCGGCACGCGTGCCGCGAGCCAGGCCCATGTGTGCCGCACCGTGGCGCGCCGGGCCGAGCGCGCCGTGGTGGCGCTGGGCAACGAGGAAGCCATCAAGGACGCCCCGCGCCAGTACCTCAACCGCCTGTCCGACCTGATGTTCGTGCTGGCCCGGGTGCTCAACCGCATGGACGGCGGCGACGACGTGTACTGGAAGAGCGAGCGCATGAGTCGGGAGGCCGGCGCTTGAGCGCCGCCGTGCGCCGCACGGCGGTCCATCCATTGGGCTTGCGCACCGGTCTGCTGGTCTGCGTTGCCGGCCTGGTGGGGCTGCTGCTGGCCTGGCCGGCCACGGCCGAAGTGAAGTCGGTGCGCCTGCTGTGCGAGGCCGTGTACCTGCCGGCCCGCACCGTCTGGGCCCGCGAGGTCGAACTGGAACACAACGAGAAGGCCCTGACGGCGGTCCGCGTCGACGGCGTGTCCGTCCACGCCTTCTCGGTCGACGGCACGCTGGTGCTGACCTCGATGGACAACGAGCGCATCCAGATCGATACGGCCAGGCAGATCTGGCACAGCGATTTCCGCGGCCTGGCCCAATCGCAGGGCCGCTGCGAACGCACCCGCTGACCAGGCGGAGCGGCCGCAACAGCCCCTTCGTCAATCCCGCAAGGGCGGGAGCCCACGCACGCCAGACGGCGGATCACCCCGCCACGTGAAGCCCGGCGGTGTCGGGACGCTGGTGGCGGTGCAGGCGGATGCGCAGCGACAGATCGGTGCGCGAGTCGGCGTGCTCGATGGCCTGCTCGGCCGTCAGTTCGCCGCGTTGCACCAGGTCGTAGAGCGACTGGTCGAAGGTGCACATGCCCAGTTCGTTGCTCTTGGCCATGGCGTCCTTGATGTCGTCGGTCTGGCCCTTCTGGATCAGGTCCGCCACATAGGGCGAGAGCAGCATCACCTCGACCGCCGGCACCAGCCGGTCGTGGGCGCCGCGGATCAGCCGCTGGCCGACGACGCCCTTGAGGTTGAGCGAAAGGTCCATCAGCACCTGGCGG
>JALOSN010000139.1 GCA_025458415.1 Hydrogenophaga sp. | reverse complement strand
CGCCGATCAGCGTGCACGAGTTCCTGTACCCGCTGATGCAGGGCTACGACTCGGTGGCGCTCAAGTCCGACCTGGAACTGGGCGGCACGGACCAGAAGTTCAACCTGCTGATGGGGCGCCACCTGCAGCAGGAGTATGGCCAGGAGCCGCAGTGCATCCTGACGATGCCGCTGCTGGAGGGTCTGGACGGCATCGAGAAGATGTCGAAGTCCAAGAACAACTACATCGGCATCACCGAGGATGCCAACACCATGTTCGCCAAGGTCCTCTCCATCAGCGACACGCTGATGTGGCGCTGGTACACGCTGCTGTCCTTCAAGTCGATGGCCGAGATCGAGGCGCTGAAGAAGGAGGTCGAGGGCGGCCGCAACCCCAAGGACGCGAAGGTCATGCTGGCCAAGGAGATCACGGCGCGTTTCCACAGCGCGGCGGCCGCCGTTGCGGCCGAGCAGGACTTCATCAACCGCAGCAAGGGCGGCGTGCCGGACGAGATTCCCGAAGTCTCTTTGTCGGGTGCGCCGATGGGCGTGGCGGCGCTGCTCAATGCGGCCGGGCTGGTGGCGTCCAACGGCGAGGGCAACCGTCTGATCGACGGCGGCGGCGTGCGCATCGACTCGTCGGTGGTCAGCGACAAGGGCCTGAAGCTGGGCGCGGGTGTGTACGTGGTGCAGGTGGGCAAGCGGAAGTTTGCTCGCGTGACTTTGGCCTGAGTTTTCGCTCCTGCGCCTCTTCGGGATCGGGGCGCCAGCGCGCTCTGTTCCGTTCGTGTCCCCCGGACCTCCTCCTTTACCTCACTGCACAGAACGCGCTGTCGCCCCGATCTGCGGAGATGGGGGCGATCCACTGTGGGCGCTCCTGCACGTTTGCGGAACGAGTGACAGCGGTGACCGGCGCAGCGAAGTAAAGGAGGAGGCTTGGGCGCAGCCCAAGCCGGGGGACATGAGCGGAGCCGGTCACCGGAACCCGCGAGCCTTCGCCAGCGCCAACGGCGTCTGACCACTGCGGTCCGCCAGCTGCAGATTTGCCCCCGCGTCGATCAGCGCCTTGAGCGTCGCCTGGTGCCTCGGCCCGCCATCACCCAGCACGATGGCCTCGATCACCGCCGTCCAATGCAGGTTGTTCACATGGTCCAGCGGTGCACCGGCGGCGATCAGCTGCCGCACCACACCGTCGTGCCCCAGGTGCGCCGCCGCGATCAGGGCTGTGCCATCGTAGCGGCTGGTCACCTGCTTCGCGCTCGCGCCCAGTTCCAGCAACACCTTCAACGTGGCTTCGTCGTCCGCGACCGATGCGATGGTCACGGCGTCGTAGCGGTCGTTCTCCAGCCTGTCGGGATCGGCCCCCGCTTTCACCAGTGCGCGGATCACCTCAAGCTGACGGGCATGCGTTGCCACATGCAGCGGCGTGCGCCCGTGCCCGTCGGTGGCATTCAACGCCGCGCCCGATGCGACCAGGCGCAGGACCTTGGCCGTATCACCCTGGTGTGCGGCTGCGTGCAACCCGGTGTAGGCCGCGGCCTCGGCTGCGCCAGGCGCGACCTGGGCCTGGATTGCGGTGCCGCAGAGCACCAGCGACAGGAAAAGCGAAAAAGCCCGGAGCATGTTCATTTCAGCAGGCCCGCGGTCCTGGTGATACCGGCATCCCCCGACGCAGGACACTTGACGACGCACCCGTGTGCTGCATTCTGTCATGCCACCGCCCATGATGGCGCCGTCCAGCGGGACACGGCGGTCGGGTTCCCGGGTTGACCGGTGACGCAGCTGAAAACCCTTGACGGATGTCCGGGCAGGCGACAATGTGCGCATGACCTCTGCTGTTTCTGTGTGGTGGACCCCGCGACGTCTGTTGCTGGCGTCGGTGGTGGTGGCGGTACTGACCATCGGGCTGAAGACCCTGGCCTGGTATGTCACGGGCTCGGTCGGCCTGCTATCCGATGCCCTGGAGTCCTTTGTCAACCTGGCCAGTGCGGTGTTCGCCCTGGCCATGGTGACGATCGCCCAGCGTCCGGCCGACGATGACCACCCGTACGGACACACCAAGGCGGAGTATTTCTCCAGCGGCTTCGAGGGTGTGCTGATCCTGGGGGCGGCGCTGGCGATTGGCTGGACCGCGGTGGGGCGGCTGCTTGAGCCCCAGGAGCTGGAGGCGCCGGGTCTGGGCCTGGGCCTGTCGGCGGTCAGCGCGGCGCTCAATGGTCTGCTGGCGGGTCTGATGCTGCGGGCATCGCGCATGCACCGGCAGCAGGGCGTGGCCGGGGCCGAGGCGGTGGAAGCCGATGCCCGCCACCTGCTGACCGATGTCTACACCACTGGCGGTGTGCTCCTGGGCGTCGGGCTGGTGTTCCTGACCGGCTGGCTCTGGCTGGACCCGGTGGTGGCGCTGCTGGTGGCCGCCAACATCGTGCGCGAAGGCCTGCACCTGATCCGGCGCGCCAGCGATGGTCTGATGGACCACGCGCTCGATCCCGAGCTGCAAAGGCGCATCGATGAGGTGCTGGCGCAGTTCATCGATCCGCAGCGGCCCGACCTGCTGCGTTTTGACCATGTGAGCACGCGCCGCGCCGGCCAGCGCCGATTTGTCGATCTGCACATGCACATGCCGCCCAACTGGACCCTGCGCCGGGCGGCTGCCTTGCGGATCAGTGTCGAACAGGCCCTGATGAGCGCGGTTCCGGGATTGCGGGCCACCATCCAGTTGCTGCCCGGTGATGTGGAGGCCCATTTTCATGATCAGAAGGACCTGAAGTGATCGTGCTGCTGCAGCGGGTGTCCAGCGCCCGGGTGGACGTTGGTGGCGAGACGGTGGGGGCGATCGGCGCCGGTCTGCTGGCACTGGTGTGCGCCGAGCCGCAGGACACCCATGCCGTCTGCCAGCGCATGCTGGAGAAGATTCTGAAGCTGCGCATCTTCGGCGATGAGCAGGGCAAGATGAACCGCAGCGTGCAGGATGTGGGCGGAGGCCTGCTGATCGTCAGCCAGTTCACGCTGGCGGCCGACACCCGCCATGGGAACCGCCCCGGGTTCACTGCAGCCGCACCGCCGGAGCTGGGACGCGCGCTGTTCGACCACTTCGTGGCGCTGGCACGCAGCCGCCATCCGGAGGTGGAAACCGGACGTTTCGGTGCCGAGATGGCGGTGCACCTGGTCAACGACGGCCCGGTGACCATTCCCTTGCGCATGGCCTGAATGCCTCGGGTGCCTGCCTATAATTTCCCGCTTGCAAGAGCGGATACAAGGGCGGATACCGGAATGACCATGGCAGCTGTCGACGAACAAGCCGTTTCCGATCGTCTCCCGTCGGACGAAGCGGTCTGTGACGTGCTGGTGATCGGCGGTGGTCCGGCCGGTTCGACCGTGGCCCCCTTGCTGGCGGAGCAAGGTCACCGCGTGGTGATGATCGACAAGGACCGGCATCCTCGCTTTCATATCGGCGAATCGCTGCTGCCGGCCAACCTGCCGTTGCTGGAGCGGCTCGGGGTCGGCGACGAGGTGCGGGCCATCGGCATGCCCAAACCCGGTGCCGAATTCGTGTCGCCCTGGCATGACAGGGCCATGTCGATCGCCTTTGCCGACGCCTGGGACAAGACCATGCCCGGGGCCTACCAGGTGCGCCGCGCCGACTTCGATGACATCCTGATCCGCAACGCGGCGCGTCGTGGTGTCGAGGTGCACCAGGGGTGCCGCGCGACCGGGGTCGACTTCATCGACGGGCAGCAGGTGCGGGTGCATGCGCTGGATGCCGACGGCCAGGTGCGTCGCTGGCGTGCGCGTTTCCTGGTTGACGCGTCCGGACGGGACACCTTTCTGGCCAGCCGTCAGGGCACCAAGCACCGCAATCCGCACCACACGAGTGCCGCGGTCTACGCCCACTTCAGCGGCGCCCGTCGCCATGCTGGTGCGGCCGAAGGCAACATCACCGTGTTCTGGTTCGAGCACGGCTGGTTCTGGTTCATTCCGCTGACCGACGGCGTGACCAGCGTCGGCATGGTGTCGTGGCCGTATTTCATGAAGACCCGCGGCGGGCGATCGTTGCAGCAGTTCCTGCTGGACGGCATCGCGATGTGCCCCGCCCTGGCCGAGCGGCTGGCTTCGGCCCGCCTGGTCAGCGAGGCCGAGGGCACGGGCAACTTCTCTTACGCCGCCGAGCGCAACCACGGCCCGAACCATGTGCTGCTGGGTGATGCCTTTGCCTTTGTCGAC
Source organism: Hydrogenophaga sp. (assembly GCA_025458415.1). Taxonomy (GTDB): domain Bacteria; phylum Pseudomonadota; class Gammaproteobacteria; order Burkholderiales; family Burkholderiaceae_C; genus Hydrogenophaga. The sequence goes on along the minus strand of JALOSN010000139.1, from coordinate 1,500 downwards.
CCGGTGTTCTCGTCCGGGGTCATGCTGGCCATGCAGGGCGGTGTGGCAGCGGCCGAAGCCATCGACACCTGCCTGCGCGATCCACGGCAGGCCAAGGCCGCCCTCAAGGCCTACGACCGGGTGGCGCGCAAGGGGCCGGCGGTGTTTTCCTGGTTCATCTACCGCATGACCAACCCCATCATGCGCGACCTGCTGATGGAGCCCCGCAACATCCTGCGCATGAAGGAGGCCCTGCTGTCGGTGCTGGCCGGGGACATCTATGGCCGCACGCCGATCTGGACCTCGGTGCGGCTGTTCAAGCTGGTCTATTACATCAACAACCTGTTCCAGCCGCGTCGCGCCTACCGTGCCTGGAAACGGCGCCGGTTCAACATCGGGCAGGCGCCGGCCCCCGCACTGCAAGCCGCGCGGTGACCCTCGAACTTCTGGCCACCCCGATGCCGCCGGCGGACGCACGGGCGGTGCTGGGCGGGTTCGTCCTCGCCGCAGCTCACGACCTGGCCGCCGACTGGCCCTGCCAGCGTGTGCGGGCACCGGTTCTGGGCGAACACCGGGCCGGCTGGTGGGAGACCTGGCAAGCGACCGGCCCATCGACGTCGGGCTCGGCCGGCGGGCTGCGCTGGCGCCGCGTGGGCGACCTGCTGTTCGGGCTGGTGGAGGTGGACGAGTCGGCGCTGGACTGCAGGCCCGGCGCGTCACGGCTGGAGCAGGCGGCCGAGCACGCCTACCAGCAGCTGTTTGCCCTGCTGGACAGCCAGGGCCTGCCGCATCTGTGGCGGGTCTGGAACTACCTGCCCGACATCCATGGACAGGAGGCGGGTCTGGAGCGCTACCGGCGCTTCAACATGGGACGTGCCCGGGGCTTCGAGTCGGCCGCCCGCTCGGTCGTGGGCCGGGTGCCGGCCGCCTGTGCGCTGGGGGTGTGCGGTGGCCCGCTGTCGGTGGCCTTCCTGGCTGGCCCCACAGCCGCTGTCCCGATCGAAAATCCGCGCCAGGTCAGTGCCTTCCGTTATCCGCCGCAGTACGGCCCGCGCAGCCCCACCTTTGCGCGTGCGGCCCTGGTCCATCCGCCCGGTCAGGAGTGGCTGTTCATCTCGGGAACGGCCAGCATCGTGGGGCATGAAACCGTGCACCCCGGCGATGCGGCGGCCCAGTGCCGCGAGACCGTGGACAATCTGGAAGCGGTGATCGCGCAGGCCAATGCCCGCCGTCGCGCACGCCAGTCGTTTCGCCTGGACCGACTGGGCCTGCGGGTCTACATCCGTCATGCCGGCGATCTGGCGGCCGTGCGCCAGGTGCTGGGTGAGCGTTGCCCGGACGCCTCGTTGCTGTGCGTGCAGGCCGACGTCTGCCGGGAAGACCTGCTGGTCGAGATTGAGGCCTGGGGCGCCTTGCCCTGTTGAACCTGGACGCCACGAAGGAACCCGACATGCGCCTGATGTTCCGCGGATGGGCCGCTGCCCTGACCAGCCTGCCCCTGATGGCCGGTGCGGCCGACGC
>JALOSN010000138.1 GCA_025458415.1 Hydrogenophaga sp. | reverse complement strand
CGCCGGGCGGGTGGCCACGCAGGCCGGCTACGTGGCCGGCTTCCCGATCCCCGAGGTGATCCAGGGCATCAATGCCTTTGCCCTGGGCATGCGCTCGGTGAACCCGCAGGCCACGGTGCGGGTGGTGTTCGTGGGCGACTGGTTCAACCCGCCCCTGGAGCGCGATGCCGCCCTGTCGCTCATGAACCAGGGCGCGCAGGTGCTGACATTCCACACCGCGTCCAATGCCGTGATGGTTGCCGCCCAGCAGCAGGGCAGGCTGGCCATCGCCTACCACTCGGACATGCGGCAGGTGGCGCCCGATGCCCAGCTGCTGGCGGTCACCCACCGCTGGGGCGATCACTACACACGCCGTGTCCAGGGGGTACTGGATGGCACCTGGACCTCGGGCCACGTCTGGGGTGGCGTGCGCGAAGGCATGATCGCCATGGAAGGATTTGGTCCGCGTCTGCCGTCCGCCGTGCGTGAAGAGGTGCTGGCACGGCAGCAGGACATGAAAGCCGGTCGTCTGCAGGTGTTCGATGCCCGTCAGGCCGACATCCGCGACAACCGGGGCCAGGTGGTCGTGCCGCGCGGCACGCGTCTGTCCGACCCCCAGATCCTGTCCATGAACTGGTTGGTGGACGGGGTGGTGGGCAGACTGCCCGACTGACAAGACACGTGCAGCCCGGCGCTGCCGTGGTCCGGCCGGTGGCGTGTCCGAATGCACGCCATCGGCATTTGCGTATGGGTCCATCCGCACTTCTCCGCTAAGCTGCGGTCATGAAAGCCTATCGTGGCGCGTTGCTGCGCTTCAACGAACAAGATCAGGCGGTCTACGAGGCCGACGGCCTGCTGGTCGTTGGCCCCGACGCCCAGGGACGGGCGGTGGTGCGCGCCGCCGGCGACCACGACAGCCTGATCGACCGGTTTGCCGGCGTGGCTGTGGAGGACCTGCGCGGGTACCTCATGGCCCCTGGCTTCGTCGACCTGCACGTGCACTACCCGCAGACGGACGTCATCGGCTCCCCGGCCGACGGCCTGCTGTCCTGGCTGGAAACCTACACCTTTCCACACGAGTCGCGCTTTGCCGACACGACCTACGCCCGCAGCGTGGCCGACTTCTTCTTCGACGAGCTGGCCCGCCATGGCGTGACCACCGCGCTGACCTTCTCCACCTCGCATCCATCGTCGGTGAACGCGGCCTTCGAGGTTGCCCAGTCGCGCGGCCTGCGTTTCATCACCGGCAAATGCCTGCAGGACCGCCACAGCCCCGACGGCGTGCGCGACCAGACTGAGCAGAGCCTGATCGACACCGAAGAACTGATCCGCCGCTGGCATGGGGTCGACCGTCTGGGCTATGCCATCACGCCACGTTTTGTCCCCGGCTGCTCCGACGCCCAGTTGCGGGGTGCCGGTGAACTGGCGGCGAAATACCCCGATGTCTGGATCCAGTCGCATGTGGCGGAGAACCGCGACGAGGTGCGCTGGGTGGCCGAGCTGTACCCTTCGGCGCGAAGCTACCTGTCGGTGTATGACGACTTTGGCCTGCTTCGCCAGCGTGCCCTGTATGCCCATTGCATCTGGTTCGATGAACAGGACCGCGCCCTGATGGCGCGGACCGGATCGGCTGCCGCCGTCAGCCCCACCAGCAACCTGTTCCTGGGCAGCGGCTTCTTCGATTACGCCGCCGCCGATGCGGCGGGCATGCGCTACGGCCTGGCCAGCGACGTGGGTGGGGGCACCAGTTTTTCGCCCTTTCACACCATGCTGGCCGCCTACTGCGTGGGTCGCGAAGGCCTGAGCAAGCCCGGACTGAGCCTGACGCCAGGTCAGCTCTGGTGGCAGCACACCGCCGGCGCGGCGGCGGCCCTCGGTTTGGAGGGTGTGGTGGGCAACCTGCAACCGGGCAACGAGGCCGACTTCATCGTGCTTGATCCCCGGGCGACGCCCCTGCTGGCCCGCCGCACCCAGCAGGCGGCCAGCCTCGACGAACTGCTGTTCGCCTTCATCGTGCTGGGCGACGACCGGGCCGTCAGGCGCACGGTCATCGACGGCAACGCTCAGCTGTAGCTCAGGCTGCGGGCCTTGCCCCAGAACACCCGGTACATGAACACCGTGTAGGCAATGATCACCGGCAGTGTGATGGCGGTCCCGATGAAGATCACGGTCAGCGACTCGGTGGCCGCGGCGGCCTCCCACACCGTCAGCTGGCCGATGACGATGTCGGGCAGGATGCTGTAGGCCAGTCCGAAGAAAGCCAGCACAAAGACCAGCACGGTGTTGGCGAACACCAGCCAGCCGTAGCCGGCCGCGACCACCGCCGGCCGGGTGCTCACCCACCAGATCGCCAGCAGGGCCGATGCGCACACGAGCGGCACCGGCAGCAGGGCAAACACCTGGGGCATGCCGAACCACTTATCGACCACCGCCTCATGGACCAGTGGCGTGGCCGCCGAGATCACGACCAGACCGACCGCCATCGGCCACAGGGCACGCCGGGCCCAATGCACGGCCTTCGCCTGCAGCTCGCCGTCGGTCTTCATGATCAGCCAGCCCGCGCCCAGCAGGGCATAGGCCGCCGGCAGCGTCACGGCCACACCGAGGCTGAAGGCCCAGCCCAGCAGGCCATGGTCGAAGCCGGTGATGTAGCTGCCCAGCATCCAGCCCTGGGCGCCGGCCGCCGTGGCCGAGCCGGCGAAGAAAGTTCGGTTCCAGAATGGCTTGTAGGGCGGGGGCGCCTTGACCCGGAAGTCGAAAGCCACGCCGCGCAGTATCAGGCCGATCAGCATGATGGCCACCGGCAGGTACAGCGCCTGCAGCACGATGCCGTGCGCCTTGGGAAAGGCGACCAGCAGCACACCCACACCCAGCACCAGCCATGTCTCGTTCGCATCCCAGAACGGCCCGATGCTGCTGATCATGGTGTCCTTCTGGTCGTCATGGCCCAGCGGCAGCAGCAGGCCCACGCCCAGGTCGTAACCATCGAGAATCACGTAGGCCAGCAGCGACAGGCCCATGACCGCCATGAAGACGAGGGGCAGGAGTTCGGACCAGGCGGGCATGTTCACGCTCCTGCCTTGCCCAGCCGGGCGCCTGCGGCGGGCACGCCCGCGTGCTTGACCGGGTTCTCGGCCATGTACTTGAGCACCCCGATGTAGGTCACCAGCAGCAGGCCATAGACAACCAGGTAGGCCGTCAGGGTCAGTGCCACCCAGGGAGAGGCGATCTGCGTGGCGGTGTCGGCCGTGCGCAGCAACCCGTAGACCACAAAGGGCTGCCGACCGATCTCGGTCACGTACCAGCCCGCCAGCGTGGCCACCCAGCCCGAGAACGCCATGCCCGAGAGAACCCACAGCAGCGGGCGGGGCAGGGTGGTGTCGTGATCGCGGCGTTGCGGCCACAGCTTCCAGGCCGCCACAGCCGCCACCAGCAGCATCAACGTTCCCATGCCCACCATGACCCGGAAGGCATAGAACACGGGTGCCACCGGCGGGTGTACCCCCTCGAACTCGTTGATGCCCTTGATCTCCCCGTCCCATTCGTGGGTGAGGATCAGGCTGGCCAGTTTGGGGATCTTGACGGCGAAATGGGTGGTGCGTTCTTCCTCATCCGGTATGCCAAGCAGGGTGAGCGGGGCGCCACGCTCGGTCTCCCAGATGCCTTCCATGGCCGCGATCTTGGCCGGCTGGTGCTCCAGCGTGTTCAGGCCGTGCAGGTCGCCCACGAAGATCTGCAGCGGGGCGATCAGGGCGGCCGCGAACACCGCCGAGCGCATCGCCTTGTGGGTGCCCCGTGTCGCGCTGCCCTTGATCAGCTGCCAGGCGCACAGGCCGGCGATCAGGAACGAGGCGGTCAGCCCCGAGGCCAGCAGCTTGTGTGACAGCCGGTAGGGAAAAGACGGGTTGAACACGATGGCCATCCAGTCGGTCGGCATGAACTCGCCGTTGACGATCTCGAAGCCGGCCGGCGTCTGCATCCACGAGTTCAGGCTCAGGATCCAGAACGCGGACATGGTGGTGCCCAGGGCAACCAGCGCGGTGGCCACCAGGTGCACGCGCTCGCTCACGCGGCCCCGGCCGAACAGCATGATGCCCAGGAAGCTGGCCTCGAGGAAAAAGGCGGTCAGCACCTCGTAGCCCAGCAGCGGCCCGGCGATGTTGCCGGTCTTCTCCATGAACCCGGGCCAGTTGGTGCCGAACTGGAAGCTCATGACGATGCCCGAAACCACCCCCAGCGCGAAGGTCAGGGCAAACACCTTGGTCCAGAAGTAGTAGGCCTCTTCCCAGGCGGGGTCGCGCGTCTGAACGAAACGGATGCGAAAGAACAGCAGGAACCAGCACAACGCAATGGTGATGGTCGGAAACAGGATGTGGAAGCTGATGTTCGCCGCGAACTGGATGCGCGAGAGCAGCAGGGTGTCGAGTTCCATGGCCGGGGTCCTTCGGTATCGCTTCAGTCGGTGGTGCCATCGGCCTGGCGTTCGGCCGCTTTGCGGGCGCGACCGCGGCCGGTCAGCGCATCGCGCATTTCCAGCACCTTGGTCACCTTCGAGCCCAGGTCCATCAGTTGCAAAGCCGTCTCCGGTTGCAGTTTCTGCACCTCGTCGAACCAGGACATCAGCCGCTCGATCAGGTCGTGCATCTCGCGCATGCGGGTCTGGGCATGGCGCTCGGCCTCGTTGTCCGGGGTCACCAGCAGGGCGCTGCGCAGCATGGACAGCGTCGGCTCGATCTCGCGGCGGCGGCGCTCGGTGGCCAGCAC